>CAZCJY010000025.1:1628-19307 GCA_964498975.1 uncultured Methylocystis sp. | reverse complement strand
CGCCATTTGGGAGGTCATGTCTGGGCCGAAGGGGCCGTCCTCTTCGCCGCCCTGCGGCGCGCCATTGGCGACGAGGGCGGGATCGAAGGGCGTCCTGGCGCGGGGCTGCGCCGAGTTCTCGGTGAAGAAAGGCCGTGCCGGACGCAGCGTGGCGTATTCCCGCGACATGGCGACAGTGCGGTCGCCATGGCCGCCGAGAAAAAAGTCGGCCTCGGCGGTCCCGAATTTGCCGAGCCGATGCGTCGCGCCGTCGTCCGCCGCGACGGCGCGGCCGGGCGGATAGTCCTCCTGTCTTTCGACAAGATTGATCAGGCGGCCGATCGGCGCTTCGGTGCGCTTGTCGGGCTTCGGCGCCGCGGGCGCTGGAAGGCCCGGCGTCCCATGGTCGATGACGGCGTCGTTCTTTTCCTTCTCGATGCGCCGCCAGTTCTGGACATTGCGCGAATGCTGGTCGAGCGATTCGGAGAAGACATGCCCGCCCGTGCCGTCGGCGACGAAATAGAGATCGCGCGTCTGCGCCGGATGGGCGGCGGCCTCAAGCGCGGCGCGTCCCGGATTGGCGATGGGGCCGGGCGGCAGGCCGTCTATGGCGTAGGTGTTGTAGGGCGTCCATTTGTCGATTTCGGCGCGAAGGATCGGGCGGCCCAGCGTCGCCTTGCCGCCGACGAGTCCATAGATGATCGTCGGATCGGACTGAAGGCGCATGCCCTTGCGCAAGCGGTTGACGAAAACGGCGGCGACGCGCGGCCGCTCCTCCACCTTGCCTGTCTCCTTCTCGACGATCGAGGCGAGGGTGACGAGTTCATAGGGCGTGCGCAACGGCAGTTCGGGCGAACGCTTCGCCCAGATCGACTCGATCACCTTGCGCTGGTCTTCCTGCATCTTCGCGAGCAGACGGCCGCGCGGGAAGCCGCGCGGGAATTTATAGGTCTCGGGCAGCAGTGCGCCTTCCTTCGGCGTCTCGGAGACGTCGCCCGCGAGCAGTTCGATTTCCTTAAGCCGCTGTATGATCTGCTCGCTCGTCAAGCCTTCGGGGATCGTCACGCTATGCATGACGACGCGTCCGGAAGCGATCTCGTCGATCACGTCGCGCAGACTGACGTTTTTCTTGAAGGCGTATTCGCCGGGCTTCAGCTTGCCGAGCTTGCCTTCGACAAGAAGGCCGAGCTGCATCAGCGTCGGATTGGCGATAACGCCTTCGCGCTCGAGCTGCGCCATGATTTCGAGGAGATCGCTGCGCGGTGGAATATAGACGACCTTGTCGGCCGCGAGCGGACCGGCCTCCTTCAGCTTGTGCAAGGCGGCGATGATTCCAAAGACGCCGGCGACAAGCGCGACGAGCATGAAACTCAGGAAGCCGCTCGCCATGGAAAGCGTGCCTTCCCGGCGCTTTTTTGGCTTTTTTGGTGGCGGCGGCGCGGCTTGCGGCTGCAGGGTCTGCTTGGCGCTCTGCAATGTCGCGCGCCGTCTAAACAACGACGCGCCGCCGGTCGCGGCTTCGGCTTTGGGGACGGCCGGCGCCTCGGCCGGCTGTACGGAGGGCGCTTCGGCATTCGCCGCCGGCGGTTGCGGCAGGGCGTCGGATTCGGCGATGGCGGCCGTCTCGTCCGTCGATGCGGCTGTCGCCTTGGCTTCGGCGCCTTTCTCCGGCGCGTCGCCTTTTTCGTCCGCTTCGCTCATCGCACCACGCCGATCACCGAGCCGCGAAGGCCCCACGCGCCCTTGAAGGAGGGCATTGTCGCCGAACGACTTACACTATGCGTCATTGTGGCGAATTCAGGAACGCGACGCTATGGCTAGCAGGGTCGGCGCGTCGGCGAAACGGCGTTTTTCTCTTTTCCGCTTGGTTGGCCCTAATGCCGTTCATGAGGCGCGGCGGAAGACGATCGAAGCATTTGTGCCGCCAAAGCCGAAGGAGTTGGACAGCGCGACATTGATCTCGCGCGGGCGCGCTTCGTGCGGCACGAGGTCGATCGCCGTTTCGACGGACGGATTGTCGAGATTGCGCGTCGGCGGCGCGACATTGTTCCGCATCGCGAGAATCGAATAGATCGCCTCGACGGCGCCGGCGGCGCCGAGCAAATGGCCGATCGCCGATTTCGTCGACGACATGGAGAGTGTCGGCTCGATATTACCCAGGAGACGCTCGACGGCCTTCAGCTCGATCTCGTCGCCGAGCGGCGTCGAGGTGCCATGGGCGTTCACATAATCGATGTCCGTCACCGAAACGCCCGCGCGTTTCAAGGCCGCCTTCATACAGCGATAGGCGCCGTCGCCGTCGGGTGTGGGCGCGGTGATGTGATAGGCGTCGCCCGACATGCCGTAGCCGATGAGCTCCGCGTAGATATTCGCGCCGCGCGCCTTGGCGTGCTCGTATGATTCGAGCACGACGCAGCCCGCGCCTTCGCCGAGCACGAAGCCGTCGCGATCCCTGTCGTAGGGGCGCGAGGCGGCCTCGGGGCGGTCGTTGAATCCGGTGGAGAGCGCGCGGCAGGCGGCGAAGCCGGCGACGCCGATGCGGTTGACGGGCGACTCCGCGCCGCCCGCGACCATCACCTCAGCATCGCCCAGCGCCACGAGGCGGGCGGCGTCGCCGATGGCGTGCGTGCCGGTGGCGCAGGCCGTCACCACGGCGTGATTTGGCCCCTTGAGGCTATGCATGATCGACACATAGCCAGACGCAAGATTGATGATGCGGCCCGAGACGAAGAAGGGCGAGACGCGGCGCGGGCCCTTCTCCTTCAGCGTGACGGAGGTTTCGTAAATGCCGCCGAGCCCGCCGATGCCGGAGCCGATCAGGACGCCGGTGGATTCCTGTTTTTCCGGCGTGTCGGCGACCCAGCCCGCGTCCTTTAGCGCCTGTGTCGCGGCGCTCGCGCCATAGATGATGAAATCGTCGACCTTGCGCTGCTCCTTGGGGTCGAACCAGTCGTCCGGATTGAAGGAGCCCTCGCCGCCGTCGCCGCGCGGCACGACCGCCGCGATCTGGCAGGCGAGGTCGGACACTTCGAATGTGTCAATGCGCCTAAAGCCGCATTCTCCGGCGACCAGACGCCGCCAATTCGTCTCCACGCCACAGCCCAAGGGCGACACGACGCCCAGACCGGTGACGACCACCCTGCGCATGGTTTGTCTCTCGAAACTTTTGTCGATGTTGTCGGAAAAGGCGGCGCGTGCGAAGCCGCCTTTCGCGGTCTTCGCCGCGCCGCGCGCGAAGCTTTATAATTCCCTAGGCGGCCTTGGCCTTTTCGAGGAATTTCACGGCGTCGCCGACGGTGAGGATCGTCTCGGCGGCGTCATCGGGAATCTCGACGCCGAATTCTTCTTCAAAGGCCATGACCAGTTCGACCGTGTCGAGCGAGTCGGCTCCCAGATCGTCGATGAAATTGGCCTTGTCGACGACCTTGTCGGCTTCGACGCCGAGATGCTCGACAACAATCTTTTTCACGCGCTCGGCGACATCGCTCATCTGCTTTGGTCCTTAGTTTGGTTTGGTGTCGTTACAGCGTCGCAGAGCAAGCCGTCGCAGCGCGCCCGTGATCGCTATTTCCCCTAAAACTCTTGATCGTCCGCCGGCGTCCCAGATGCGCGCAAGCCCTAAAGCGGCTTGCCCCCCGGGTTGTAAAGCGCGGCGGCGCCGCCCCTCAGCGGCGAGGCTCTGGTAGCATACTTCCCCCGCGATGGCGAGAGGGGCCGCGTGCGGCGGCGCCCGCGAATCAGGCGCGCGCGGCGCGGCCGCCGACGCGGCGAAACGTCGCCGCTAAATCATCGCCATGCCGCCGTTTACATGCAGGGTTTGCCCGGTGACATAGCCCGCTTCGTTGCTGGCGAGATAGACGCAGGCGGCGGCGACATCCGCGCCCGTTCCGAGCCGGCCCGCCGGCACCATGCGCAGAATCGCTTCTTTTTGCGCGCCGGTAAGCGCGTCGGTCATCGGGCTTTCGATGAAGCCGGGGGCGACGCAATTGACCGTCACGCCGCGCGAGGCGACTTCGGCGGCGAGCGATTTCGACATGCCGATCATGCCGGCCTTGGCGGCGGCGTAATTGCCCTGGCCGGGATTGCCGGTGACGCCGACGATCGAGGTGATGCCGATGATCCGGCCGAATCGCTTTTTCATCATGCCGCGCAGCGCAGCGCGCGAGAGGCGAAAGGCGGATGTGAGATTGACGTTGATGACGGCGTCCCAATCCTCGTCCTTCAGGCGCATGAACAGCATGTCGCGCGTGATGCCGGCGTTGTTGACGAGAATGTCGAGACCGCCCAGCGCCGCTTCCGCGGCGGGCACGAGCTTTTCGGTCTCTTCCTTGTCGGCGAGATTGCAGGGCAAGACATGCGCGCGCCCGCCCATTTCGCCGGCGAGCGCCTCAAGCGCCTCTTTCCTCGTGCCGGAAAGCGCGACCGTCACGCCCGCTTCGTGGAGCGCGCGGGCGATGTCCTTGCCGATGCCGCCGCTCGCGCCGGTCACCAGCGCGGTCTTGCCGTTAAGATCGAACATGTTTCGCGTCTCCTCTCGGGGGTTGATGCGTTTTTGGACTCATGGCGTTTGCCGGAGCGCTTCTTCATTTCGCCCCGGTTTAATGCGAAAGCGGGAAAATGCGAGCGGTCCTTTGCGCGCGGCGCTGGCGCCAGCCTTGGATAAGCTTGGCGGGACCAGTTGCGGCGGCGCGCGGGCGATATTTCCGCAAAAGACGGATTCGAGGGGGGAATGGCCTGATAGTAAACGCAAATTATACTTCAAACGGATTGTGGCCCAAGTGCAACACTCGAACTCTTTTGGTTTATTTGGGCCCGATTTTACCTTCTGTTTGTTGTTTCCCGCGTGAAATTTGACCACACTCCGCCGTGCTTGGGGGTCAGCGTCAATTTAAACGTCCAAAGAGTCACGGACAGACGCGCGCCTATCAATTTGAGTTGGCTCGAAACTGAAGGATAGAGAGATGAAGACAGCGATCTCGGCACTGGCTCTCGCGACGGCGCTGTTCGCCGGCGCTGCGAGCGCCGCCGACTTACCCTCCCACAAGGCGCCTCCGCCCTATATCCCGCCTCCGCCGGTGATGACGTGGACTGGCTTCTACGCCGGTCTTAACCTCGGCGGCGGCTTCTACGCCAGCAATTCTTCCAATCAAGGTTGGGGTTGGAACAATGGCGGCGGCGGCGGCAGCGGCGGCGTCGTTGGCGGCGGTCAAATCGGCTACAATTACCAGCTCACCCCGATGTTCGTCGTGGGCGCCGAAACCGACTTCCAGGGCACCAGCATCGGCTCTGGCGGCAACAACAACAATTGGGGCTGGCTGTTCGGCTTCGGCGGTCCGGCCACTTCGGCGCGCATCAACTGGTTCGGCACGGTTCGCGGCCGTATCGGCGTGACGCTGTTCAGCCCGCAACTGCTGATCTACGGAACGGGCGGCTTCGCTTATGGCGAAGTGCAGCGCAATGGCTGGCTCAACCAGAACAGCGCCGTGCAGACGGGCTGGACCGCCGGCGCCGGCGCCGAGTGGATGTTCATGCCGAACTGGTCGGTCAAGGCCGAGTATCTCTATACGCAGATCAGCGGCTCCAACAGCAACAACGGCTGGCTCTGGGCGTTCAACCCGGGCTGGGGCCTCAACAATGTCAACAACCGCACGCGTTTCCACACGATCCGCGCGGGCGTGAACTATCACTTCAACTTCGGCGCTCCCGCGCCGGTTCTCGCGAAGTACTAATCGGCTTAACAGTCGATGGGAGTGGGCCCGGTCCTCGCGACCGGGCCTTTTCTTTTTCAGGCGAAGGCGCGATAGGCGTCGAAATCGGCCGGCGCGCCGACGGATAGGCCGGCGGCTTGCGGCGCGATTCGCTTCAAGAGGCCCGCGAGCACTTTGCCCGAGCCGCATTCGATGAATTTCGTCACGCCCTGATCGGCCATATAGCCGACGCTTTCGCGCCAGCGCACCGCGCCCGTCACCTGCTCGACGAGCAGCCGGCGAATCGCTTCCGGGTCCTGCGTCGGCGCCGCCGTGACATTGGCGACGAGAGGGACGCGCGGCGCGCTGATCGCCGCGCCCTTGAGCGCCTCGCGCATGGCGTCGGCCGCCGGCTGCATCAAGGCGCAATGGAAGGGCGCGGACACCGGCAACAGCACGGCGCGCTTGATTCCCTTCTCCTTGGAGATGTCGATCGCCTTCTCGACGGCCGCCTTCGCGCCGGAGAGGACGACTTGGCCGCCGCCATTGTCATTGGCGATCTGACAGACGCCCCCCGCCTGCGCCGCGGCTTCCTGCGCGATGGCTCGCGCCTGATCGAGCTCGGCGCCGATCAGCGCCGCCATCGCGCCCTCTCCGACCGGAACCGCCTTTTGCATCGCCTCGCCGCGAATGCGCAAAAGCCGCGCGGTGTCGGAGACCGTCAAAGCCCCCGCGGCGGCGAGCGCCGAATATTCGCCGAGCGAATGGCCGGCGACGAAGGCGGCGTCGCGCGAAAGATCGAGGCCGCATTCGGCCTCGAGCGCGCGAATCACGGCGAGCGAGACCGCCATCAGCGCCGGCTGGGCGTTGGCGGTAAGCGTCAGCTCCGCCTCGGGACCGTCGAACATCAGCTTCGAGAGCGGCTGCGACAAAGCCGAATCGACTTCCGCGAAGACGGCGCGCGCGGGTTCGAAGGCGTCGAAGAGCGCCTTGCCCATGCCGACCGCCTGCGATCCTTGACCTGGAAAAATGAAAGCCTTCGCCATGCGCAACCGCCCCTCGCTCGCTTTTTCGATGTTTCGCGCCGCGAGTGGCATTGGGGCGACGCTCGTGTCAAGTTTCGCGCCTGCGGGCAAAAGTCGCTGGAGCGGAGCATGAGCGAAAAGAAATGCGGCTGCGGCCGGGAGCATGTTTTCGACCGGCGCGGCGCCTTGGCGATTGTTTCGGGCGCCGGGCTCGCGCTCGGGTCGGGGCCGGCGCTTGCGATGGCGACGAAATCGCCGCAGCGCCCGGAGGACGAGGGCTTCATGCGCCTTGCGATCGCGGAAGCCGCCAAGGGGGATTTTCCCTTCGGCGCCGTGATCGTGCGCGAGGGCAAGGTTGTTTCGACCGGGCGCAATCTCGGCGTAACGACAAATGATCCGACCGCGCATGGGGAGATGGTGGCGATTCGCCGCTTCGTCGCCGAGCATCCGGCAAAGGAGCTCGAGGGCGCGACGCTCTATACTTCGGGCGAACCCTGCCCCATGTGCATGAGCGCGATTATCTGGTGCAAGATGGGGCGCGTCGTTTACGGCGCCTCGATCGAGCAATTGTCGAAGCGGTTGGGGCAGATCATGCTGACGAGCCGGACGGTCGCGGAACATACGCCCTTTCTGACCGTCGCGTTCACCGGCGGCGTGTTGGCGACGGAAGCCTTGGCGCTTTTCGATAAGAAGTAAGAGCCGGGCCTAGGGCGCCCTTTGTGCGCTCACTCTTGTGGCCGATTCTTCACCAGCTCCTCGACGACGCCCGGGTCGGCGAGCGTCGAGGTGTCGCCGAGCGCGCCGAACTCCCCTTCGGCGATCTTGCGCAAAATGCGCCGCATGATCTTGCCCGAGCGCGTCTTTGGCAAGCCCGGCGCGAATTGCACCACGTCGGGCGAGGCGATCGGGCCGATCTCCTGGCGCACCCAATGCACAAGCTCCCTGCGCAAATGTTCGGTCGGCGTCACGCCGGTGTTGAGCGTGACATAGGCGTAGATGCCCTGTCCCTTGATGTCGTGGGGATAGCCGACGACCGCGGCTTCCGACACTTTTTCATGCGCGACGAGCGCGCTCTCGACCTCCGCCGTGCCGAGGCGATGGCCGGACACATTGATGACGTCGTCGACGCGGCCGGTGATCCAGTAATAGCCGTCTGAATCGCGCTTGGCGCCGTCGCCGGTGAAATATTTGCCGGGGTAAGCGGTGAAGTAAGTCTGCACGAAGCGCTCATGGTCGCCATAGACCGTGCGCATCTGGCCCGGCCATGAATCGGCGATGACGAGCAATCCCTCGCATTGGCCTTTCTGCACATTGCCGAGCGGGTCGATGATCTCCGGCGCGACGCCGAAAAATGGCCGCGTCGCCGAGCCGGGCTTGAGGTCGGTCGCGCCGGGCAAAGGCGTGATGAGGACGCCGCCCGTCTCGGTCTGCCACCATGTGTCGACGATGGGACAACGGCCCTCGCCGATAACGCGATGATACCATTCCCACGCTTCCGGATTGATCGGCTCGCCGACCGAGCCGAGCAGGCGCAGCGATTTGCGGCTCGTCTTTTTAACGGGCGCCTCGCCCGCCGCCATCAGCGCGCGAATGGCGGTTGGCGCCGTGTAGAAAATATTGACCTTGTGCTTATCGACGATTTCCCAGAAGCGCGACAGCGTCGGGTAATTGGGCACCCCTTCGAACATCAGCGTCGTCGCGCCATTCGCAAGCGGCCCATAGACGATATAGCTGTGGCCCGTCACCCAGCCAACATCCGCCGTGCACCAATAGACGTCGCCCTCGCGATAGTCGAAGACGAGTTCATGGGTGAGCGAAGCATAGACGAGATAGCCGCCCGTCGTATGCAGCGCGCCCTTGGGCTTTCCGGTCGAGCCCGACGTGTAAAGAATGAAAAGCGGATCTTCCGCGTCCATTTCCGCGTAAGGACAATCGACATGAACGCGCGCCGCTTCTTCTTCATAGCGAAAGTCGCGGCCGGGCTGCATGTCGATTTCGGCGCCCGTGCGCGTGACGACGATGACGGTCTTTGCTGAGACTTTTTCCAGCGCCGCGTCGACATTGGCTTTGAGCGGAATCCTCTTGCCGCCGCGCAGGCCTTCGTCGGCGGTGATAACGACTTGGCTATCTGCATCCTCGATCCGGCCGGCGAGCGAATCGGGCGAGAAGCCGCCAAAGACCACCGAATGAGCGGCGCCGATGCGCGCGCAGGCGAGCATGGCGTAGGCCGCCTCGGGAATCATCGGCAGATAGATGGTGACGCGATCGCCTTTCTTGACGCCGTGCTTCTTGAGCACATTGGCGAAGCGGCAAACCTCTTCATGCAATTGCGCGTAAGTGATGTGGCGCGAAACGGAAGGATCGTCGCCCTCCCAGATGATCGCTGTTTGATTCGCGCGTTCAGGCAGATGCCGATCGACGCAATTCATCGCGACATTGGTCGTGCCGTCCTCGAACCATTTGATCGAGACATTGTGCGGGTCGAAGCTCGTATGTTTCACCTTGGAGAATGGCGTTATCCACTCGATGCGCTGCGCCTGTTCGGCCCAGAAGCCGTCTGGATCCTTGAGCGCGCGCTCATAGAGCCGGCGATAGGCGCCGTCGTCGATGCGCGCGGTCTTTTTCCAATCGTCGGGGACGGGGTAGATTTTTTCGGACACTTCTTTCTCCAAGTCCGACTTGCCGTCATGGCCGGGCTTGACCCGGCCATCCATCGGCGGAACGCATTGGCGCGTTTCAATAACATAGCGCGATGTCTCGGCGTGGATGCCCGCGACAAGCGCGGGCATGACGCGCCGAAGGACGCAGTCGATCAGCCTTCACCCCTTCCCCGCCCGGGCGAGTTCGACATTATGCTGCATGCGCTGAACCATCAGCCGCATCAGATAGAAGCCGAACTGTGGATTTTGCGCCGCAAGCTGCAGCAGATCGTCGTAACGCACGCATAGGAGGTCGACGTCGGTTGCGGCGACGGCGGTCGCGGTGCGGCGGTTTTCGCTCGTGAACATGCCCATCTCCCCGAAAAGCGCGCCGGGCTTGAGCGTCACGTCCGGCTCGATCAGATGGACGTCGCCGCGCACGATCAGATAGGCTTCTTCGGAGAGATCGCCCTTGCGATGCAAGGTGAAGCCTTGCGACAGTTTCATCGGGCGCATGTAGGGGCGCAGCCATTCGAAATCGAAATCGTCCGAGGCGGCGGCGCGAATGTCGCTCACGAGGCGCTGCATCTGCCGCAGCCGCCATACATTCACCGGCACGAGGAAGGCGTTGAGCGCGAAGAGCGGGTAAAGGCCTTTGAGGTAAAAATAGGCGGCGAAGAGCGCATTGGCGAGAATGGCCCCGATCCGCAGCGGGATCATGGTGTTCGACACATAGACGAACACGCTCGCCGCCGCCGCGAGATAGCCGATCGCTTCGATGAAAATGGAGTTCATGCGCGCAACTTGAATGACGCGAAAGAGAGGCCCGCGCCGATCTTAGAGCAAATTCCGCAGCGCGGGATAGATGGCCCACGGGCTCCCGGGCCAGCGCCCTTTGCGCATGGCGGGCCGATTTGTTAAACGGCGCTTACGAAAGCCGCGCGACATTGCGGCGGCGCCGTCATAAGGCCGAAGATGCAGAAGTTCACCACGCTCACCGGGGTCGCCGCGCCGCTGCCGATCATGAACGTCGACACGGACATGATCATTCCCAAGCAATATCTCAAAACCATTGCGCGCACCGGGCTGGGCAAGGGCCTTTTTTCCGAGATGCGCTACCGGGAGGACGGCTCCGAGAATCCGGATTTCGTGCTGAACAAGCCGGCCTATCGCAACGCCAGCATTCTCATTGCCGGCGATAATTTCGGCTGCGGCTCGTCGCGCGAACATGCGCCCTGGGCGCTGCTCGATTTCGGGATTCGCTGCATCGTCTCGACGAGCTTCGCCGATATTTTCTATAACAACTGTTTCAAGAACGGCGTTCTGCCGATCAAGGTCAGCCGGGCCGAACTCGACAAATTGATGGATGACGCGCAGCGCGGCGCCAACGCCACGCTCACCGTGGACCTCGCCGCCCAGGAGATTCGCGGGCCGGACGGCGGAGTCGTGAAGTTCGATATCGACCCGTTCCGCAAGCATTGCCTGCTGAACGGGTTGGACGACATCGGCCTGACGCTGCAAAAGGCCGACAAGATCGACGCCTATGAGAAGCGGGCGGCGGCGACGCGTCCCTGGGCGTAACCGCGGTTTTGTTCGACAGCGGCAGGCCGTGGCCGCCCCAATATTTCCGAACCGGCGCTTATGCGTTAGAGCGTCAATCGTAATCGACGATGGCGCGGGCTCTCGCGGCGGAGCCTGCGGTCGAAACCACTGGACACGAGCCTGCGACGGATAAAGCGCGCTTGAGCTATTTTTCCGCCCTTTCGACGCGCTTTCGCGCCGCCAGCCAGTCGCTGGCGCGGCTCGCGGAGGGCGTGCGGCGCTCGCAAAAGCCCGATGAGATCGCGGAGAGCCAGTGGCAGGACGCTGGCGCCGAAAATTTAGGCGCCGACGCCGAGGAAGCGGCGCGCGACGCTCAATTTTGGGGGCGCGCCCGCGCTCCCGCGACGGGCGAGCCGCCGGGCTTTGAACCAAGCGCTTCCTATCAGGAGGCGCCGGGCTTTGACGGGCAGGGCCTGCTTTCGGTCCATAATCTGGCGAAATCCTACAAGTCCCGCCGCGTCGTCGAGGATGTGAGCCTGCATGTCGCGCGCGGCGAGGCGGTGGGGCTGCTCGGCCCCAATGGCGCCGGCAAGACGACTGTTTTTTATATGATTACGGGGCTGGTGAAGCCCGATAGAGGCGTCATTTCGCTCGACGGCTATGACGTCACGCCGCTGCCCATGTATCGGCGGGCGCGGCTCGGCATCGGCTATCTGCCGCAAGAAGCCTCGGTCTTTCGCGGCCTGACGGTCGAAGACAATATTCGCGCCGTGCTCGAAATCACCCAGCCCGACGAGAAGAAGCGCGCCGAGGAGCTCGAGGCGCTGCTCGACGAATTCCGCCTTACCCGTCTGCGCCATACGCCCGCCGTGGCGCTGTCGGGCGGCGAACGGCGCCGCTGCGAGATCGCCCGCGCGCTCGCCGGCCATCCCTCCTTCATGCTGCTCGACGAGCCTTTCGCGGGCATCGATCCGATCGCGGTCGGCGGCATTCAGGATCTGGTGCGGCATTTGAAGGCGCGCGGCATCGGCGTGCTCATCACCGACCACAGCGTGCGTGAGACCCTGGGGCTGACCGACCGCGCCTACATCATTTACAACGGCCATGTGCTGACAGAGGGCCCGCCGGAAGAAATCGTCGCTAATCCGGACGTGCGGCGCATCTACCTTGGCGAAGATTTCCGCATGTAGCCGGCGTGATTAACTCTTAGGCGCATCGCCCGCTGCGGCGCCGCATGTTTCGGCCTGCGCGGCGCTTGCCCCCATGCTATAAGTTCCCGAAAGCAAGAACCGGGCCGTTTAAAGCGGCCGAGCGGCGTTTGGGTGAGTCGGGCGATATGGCGATGTCCACCAAGTTGATGATGCGTCAGGGCCAGGCCCTGGTGATGACGCCGCAGTTGCTGCAGGCGATCAAGCTGCTGCAATTCTCCAATCTGGAGCTTTCCGCCTTCTTGCACGACGAACTCGAGCGCAATCCTTTGCTCGAGGCGCAGGAAGGGGAAGGCGGCGGCGGCGAGGCCACTGCCGAGCCCGGCGGCTTGGACGCGGCCGCCGAGGCCTTAGACGGCCCGCAGGAGGGCGACTGGGCGCGAGACGATCTCGCCGTCGACGCCGCGACGCTTTCAGCCGATCTCGGCGCCGATATGAGCAACGCTTTCGAAGCGGAAGGCGCGCCAGGCCCGGCGCCGGCGTCCGGGGAGGCGCCGGAGGGCGCCGGCCTCTCGGCGACCTCTTGGACCGGCGCAGCGGGCGGCGGCGTCGACGGCGACACCCCGAATCTGGAGGCCTATGTCGCCCAGCGCCCCAGCCTGCACGAGCATCTCGCCGAACAATTGGCGCTCGCCTGTCCCGACCCCCGCCGGCGTCTCATTGGCCATGCGATCATCGACGCCATAGACGAGAGCGGCTATCTGCGTGAGGACATCGCGGAAATCGCCGCCCGGCTCGAGGCCAAGAAGGATGAGGCCGAAGCCGTGCTCGCCGCCATCCAGAGCTTCGACCCTTCCGGCGTCGGCGCCCGCGATCTCGCCGAATGTCTCGCGATACAGCTCAAGGAACGCGACCGCTATGATCCGGCGATGCAAATTTTCATCGCCAATTTGCCGCTTGTCGCGCGCCGCGATGTCGCGCAGCTCGCCAAACTCTGCGGCGTCGACGAGGAAGATGTCGCCGACATGGCGGCGGAGCTGCGCCGCCTGGAGCCCAAACCCGGCCGCGCCTTCGGCGGCGCGCCGATCCAGCCGCTCATCGCCGACGTGATCGTGCGCGCGGCGGCCGATGGCGGCTGGCATGTCGAACTGAATTCGGACGCCCTGCCGCGCGTGCTCGTCAATCACAGCTATGCGGCGCGGATCAGCGCCGTCGCCACCGGGGCCGCCGACAAGAGCTTCATTTCGACCTGTCTGCAAAACGCCAATTGGCTGACGAAGAGCCTTGAGCAGCGCGCCCGCACCATTCTCAAGGTCGCCTCGGAAATCGTGCGGCTGCAGGACGCCTTTCTCACGCATGGCGTCGAGCATCTTCGCCCGTTAAATCTGCGCACCGTGGCGGATGCGATCGGCATGCATGAATCGACCGTCTCGCGCGTCACCTCGAACAAATATATGATGACGCCGCGCGGGGTGTTCGAGCTGAAATATTTCTTCTCCGCCTCGATCGCGACGACGAGCGGCGCGGCCGCCCATTCGGCCGAAGCCGTGCGTTTTCGCATCAAGCAGATGATCGACCGCGAGATGCCGGACGACATTCTCTCCGATGACGCCATCGTCGAAAGGCTCAAGGCGAGCGACATCGACATCGCCCGCCGCACTGTCGCCAAATATCGCGACAGTTTGCGCATCCCTTCCTCGGTGGACCGGCGCCGCGCCAAGCTAGCGCAACCCCGCGCGACCACGCATTAATGAATCTGTCCAAACACATGAAGCAAGCTCGGCCTTGACCGAGCGCCGGCATTGACTTCGACGGCTCAGGCTTCTAACGCTGCGCGGAAAATTCCGCCCTCGGCCAGCGTCGGCGGAGAAACGCGCGTGCGAGGGGCGCTCAGCGCGGAATTAGGGCGGCGACGGCGAAAACGGCTTCGATGATTTGGCAGGCGGCGGCGCCTTGCAAATGAACGCGGAAACGCCAATTCTTTTTGGCGAACCCGCGGCCGTGTCTCGTAGAAAAATTCGGGATTTGGAATGTCTTTGAGGGTCTCGGGCAAGAACATCAACATCGGCGAAGCCCTGCGCGTGCATGTGACGCAACGGCTCGAGACGACGGCGGCGAAATATTTCGACGGCGGCGTCAGCGGCCATGTCACCATTTCGCCCGAAGGGTCGGGCTATCGCGCCGATTGCAGCCTGCATCTCACCTCCGGCGTCGTGCTCCAGGCCGATGGCCGCGCGCAGGAGCCATACGCCTGTTTCGACCAGGCGGCCGAGCGAATCGAAAAGCGCTTGCGCCGTTACAAGAGCCGGCTGAAAAGCCATCATGAGCACGCTCCCGGCGGCCTCGATGGGGCGCAGGCGGAAGTCGTCGCCCATCACGTGCTGGAGGCTCCAGACCAGGAAAGCGACGCGCCGGCGGAGTTCAGCCCGGCGATCATAGCCGAATCGACGACGCGGCTGCGGCGGCTGTCGGTTTCGGCGGCGGTGCTCGACCTCGATCTCACCGGCGCGCCGGTCGTCGTGTTTCGGCACGCCAACACCGGGCGCGTCAACATTGTCTACCGTCGCGGGGATGACAACATCGGCTGGATCGACACGCCGGATTCGGAGACTGAGGCGCGCTGATAAAAATTCGTCGTCCGACGGCCATAATCACGGCCTCCTCGGCATGTATCTTGCGATTTCCGCGCGCCCTTCGGGTTCGGCGAAAAAAGCGAGACGGTGCAATTTCGAGGAGGATCGCAAGCCGCCGACGGCTTTTGACCTCCAACGATTGAAACACGGGATGATCGTCGCATGCGGCCAACGGACTTGGTTACGCCCGAAGCGGTCTGCGCCTCTTTGAAGGCGACGACAAAAAAACAGCTCTTGTTGGAATTGAGCGAGAAAGCCGCCAAGGTATGCGGCCTGTCGGCGCGCGAGATTTTCGACGCGCTTTTGCACAGAGAGCGCCTCGGCTCCACCGGCATTGGCGAAGGCATCGCCATTCCGCACGGCAAGCTCACGAAATTAAAGAGAATTTGCGGCGTCTTCGCGCGGCTTGAGCGCCCCGTGGACTTCGGCTCTCTCGACGGCGCGCCCGTCGATCTCATTTTCATGATTCTCACGCCCGAGAGTTCGGGCGCCGATCATTTGAAAGCGCTCGCCTGCGCCGCCAGGCTGCTGCGGGATGCGGGTCTCGTCGCGACGCTGCGCGCGACGCGCGACGACGACGCGCTCTATTCGCTCATTGCGCAGCGCTCAAAGCCTCACGCGGCCTAGTTCATGCGCCGCGCCGCTCTTAGAGCGGCGCAGTCCGTTTGTGGGCGCCGCCGCCATGCGAAGCGTGGCCGCCTTTGCGTCCGGCTTCCGACGCGAGCGAATGATCGCGCGAGAAGCTGCGCTTGGCCGGATTGACGCTTTGCCCGCCCTTGCGTCCGGCCCGCGCCGCAAGGTCCGGATTCTGCGAAAAGCTGCGCTTCTCGTCAGGCACGCTCTGGCCGCCCTTGCGCGCGATCGCCCGTTGCTTCTCCGGGTCCATCGACGCAAAGCCGCGACTTGATTTCCTCATCTCCTCCATGGCCGCCTCTCTATTCCCCAGCGTCCATGGGTATAACGCTCGGGCGCGGCCAATGTTTCTGTCCACGCAATTTAAATTTGATCGCGCCACGAGAAAAGGCGCGCCGTCGACGCGCGCGTGGAATCATCCGGAAAATAGTGTTTTTGAAGCGATCAGGCCTCACATTCCGGCGCGCGGCTCGGTTTTTTCCTTGCGTCCGGCGCGCCGATCGAAAAAAAGAGCCTGGCTGATGACGGCCTTCAGGCTCTCGACATTGAAGGGTTTGGCCACCAGAAAGGCGGGCTCCGGCGGCTCCCCGGTCAGAAAGCGCTCGGGATAGGCGGTAACGAAAATCACCGGGGTCGACATCGAGCCGAGGATTTCATTAACGGCGTCGAGCCCCGAGCTGCCGTCGGCGAGCTGAATGTCGGCGAGGATCAGTCCGGGGCGGCTCTCGCCGATGGCCGCGATCGCCTCGGCGTGGGTGCGCGGCATGCCGACGACGCGGTGGCCGAGCTCCTCGACAATGCTCCTCAAGTCGTGCGCGATCAGCGGCTCGTCCTCGATAATCAGCACGTCGGTCGCGATCTGATCGGCAATCTCGCCATTGGCTGCGTCAATAAGCGCACTGGCTTCGCGTTCCGAAACCTGGAGGGTTTGGCCGATCTGATCGAGGTCGAAGCCTTCCAGCGCCTGAAGCAGAAAGGCGACGCGCGGCTTGAGCGAAATGGCGTCGAGATTGCGCCGCCCGCTTTCGCCCAGCGCGCCGGAGCGATCAATGTGCGCATTGATCGGCGAGGCCGCCCAGACGTCAAGAAACAGACGGTAAACGGCGACCCGCAGGTCATCGGCGTTAGCGATCCGCGCGGGTTCGGCGACTACCGTCTCGAGGGTGGCGAGCACATAGGCGTCTCCGCCCTCGCGGTCTCCAACCAGGGCGCGCGCGAAGCGTCTCAAATAGGGAATATGGGTCAAAACTTCCTGCGATACTGACATGTGGCGCAACTCCGGCCGCGTCGGCGCCCAAAAAAGGAACAGGCGGACGCGTTAATTCGGTCGAATAGTGGACAATACGTCAAAACTACGCAGGGTTTTAGGGAACCAATCCACCATCGGCGCGTTTTGCCTATCGTCCTTGCGGCGCACTATATCGCGCCGAGACGCGGCGGCTACAGGAATCATGCATTTGAGGATAGAGGGCTCCATGGGGAACAAGAATCCGGAGAATATAGTTGCGCGTGCGAAAGCAGAAGACGATGCTTTCCCGGGCGGCTCCCGCTATTCTCCGAGACCTGGACCGCGTGAGGTGGAAGCGTTTGCGGGATTGATGATGAGCCGGAAAAAATTCGGCGACGACCGCCGCGAGGGGGGTGGGTCGCGCGCCAGCGGGAGTAAGCCGGCGCCAAAACAGCGACCCGTTGAATTTCAGGACGCGATCGGCAAGGAGCTGCGGCACATTTACGACGACGTCGTGGCGCAGCCGATTCCCGATCGCTTTCTTAATCTTCTAAACCAGCTCGAAAAGAATGTGCTATCCTCGCCGGCGGCATCAAGCGCGTCCGGGAAGAGCGAGTGACGGCGAGCGAAGCGGGACAATCCGGGGGGCAGAACTTAAAGGCTGAGCTGATCTCGGCTATCCCGAGTCTGCGCGCCTTCGCGGTGTCGATCTGCGGCAATTCGGATCGCGCCGACGATCTTGTTCAGGAGACTCTCGTCAAGGCGTGGGGAAGCCTCTCCTCCTTCTCGGAAGGCACCAATCTCACCGCCTGGCTCTTCACGATCCTGCGCAACATCTATTACAGCGAATATCGCAAGCGGCGGCGCGAGGCGCCGGATCCCGACGGCATGATCGCGGCGCGGCTCATCGCGCCGGAATCGCAACACGCCCATATGGATTTTCTCGATTTCCGCGACGCGCTGCAGAAGCTGCCGCTCGATCAGCGCGAAGCGCTGATTCTCGTCGCGGCTTCGGGCATGTCTTACGAAGAGGCCGCCGAAATTTGCGGCTGCGCGCCGGGGACGATGAAGAGCCGCGTGAACCGCGCGCGCAATCGGCTCTCGGAACTGATGTCCGCGCCGCCGACCGCGGAGTCGCGCGAATGGTCCGCCGCCGAGCATCTGA
>CAZCJY010000025.1:0-1618 GCA_964498975.1 uncultured Methylocystis sp. | reverse complement strand
CGGCCGCGCCATCGGCGTCCGAGCCGCGCGACTGGAGCGCATCGCTGCGCCTCACTGAGGCGACGCGCGATTGAACGGAAATCGGAAATGCCGCATAGGAAGCGCGCGAGAAACGCCTTTCTAAGCGAGCGGGCCGATGACCGAAGACCAGAGAATTGAACGCGACTCCTTTGGCGACATCGCGGTGCCGTCCTGGGCCTATTGGGGCGCGCAGACCCAACGTTCGCGGGAGAATTTTCCGATCGGCGGCGACCGCATGCCGATCGAGATCGTGCATGCGCTGGCGCGCATCAAGCTCGCGGCGGCCAAGGTCAACGCCAAGAAGGGCCTGCTGAAACCCGAGATCGCCGACGCGATTTCGGCGGCCGCGCGGGAAGTGATCGACGGCAAGCTCGACGAACATTTTCCGCTCGTCGTCTGGCAGACCGGCTCCGGCACGCAGACGAATATGAACGTCAATGAGGTGATCGCCAACCGCGCCAACGAAATGCTCGGCGCGCCGCGCGGCGCCAAATCACCGGTTCATCCGAACGATCACGTCAATCTCGGCCAGTCGTCGAACGACAGTTTCCCCACCGCGATCCATATCGCAGGCGCGCTGACGATTTCCGGGCGCCTGCTGCCCGCCGTGGAGCGGCTGCATATCGCGCTTAACGCCAGGGCGGAGAAATTCGCCCATATCATCAAGATCGGCCGCACCCATCTGCAGGATGCGACGCCTGTGACGCTCGGCCAGGAATTTTCCGGCTACGCGGCGCAGGCCGAATGCGCGGCGCGGCGCATCCATGTGAGCATGTCCGATCTTTTTCAACTGGCGCAGGGCGGCACGGCGGTGGGCACGGGCGTCAACACCTTCAGGGGATTTGGCGAAGAGGTCGCCGCCAATATCGCCGAGCAGACGGGCCTGCCCTTCGTGACCGCGCCCAATAAATTCGAAGCGCTCGCGACGCATGACGCGATAGTCTTCGTGCATGGCGCACTGAATGCGCTGGCGTCGGGTCTCTATAAGATCGCGAGCGACATTCGCCTGCTCGGGTCGGGGCCGCGCGCGGGCTTCGGGGAATTGAAGCTTCCCGAAAACGAACCGGGCTCCTCGATCATGCCCGGCAAGGTCAATCCAACGCAGGTCGAATCGCTGACGATGGTCTGCACCCGCGTCTTCGGCAATAACGCCACGATCACTTTCGCGGCCTCGCAAGGCCATCTCGAACTCAATGTGTTGAAGCCCGTCGTCGGCTTCGCGCTGCTCGAATCGACGATCCTGCTTGCCGACGGCATCGACAGTTTCGTCAAGCGCTGCGTCGACGGCATCGAGGCGGACGAAGCCAATATCAAGCGTTTCCTCGACCGCTCGCTGATGCTCGTCACCGCGCTTGCGCCGAAGATCGGCTATGACGCGGCATCCAAGATTGCGCGCGCCGCGCATCACAATGGCACGAGTCTGAAGGAAGAGGCGCTGGCGTCGGGCAGAGTGACGGAAGTCGAATTCGACGAGATCGTGCGGCCGGAGAAGATGCTGACGCCGAATGATTGAGCCTGAATCCCGGTCGTCATGGCCGGCCTTGAGCCGGCCATCCACGCAAGGATGCGCGGGCTCTCGGCGTGGATGGCCGCGACA
>CAZCJY010000024.1:18778-19978 GCA_964498975.1 uncultured Methylocystis sp. | reverse complement strand
TGCTAAGGGGCGTGGCAAGATGGGAAATTCAGGACGCAACTCATCCTCAGAACTGCCGACGCCCAAACCGCTTCCATTGGCGTGCGCGTCCAATATGCGCCAGCGCACGGAATATCGTCGCGCAACGTCGTTCCCTGTCGCCGGCGCCTGCGCATTTCGCGGCGGGCGCCGTGACAGAAACGGGACGGCGCGATGCGCAATTTCACGATCCCCTTTTCCGCGCTGCTCGCCTTGAGCGCGCCGGCCTGCGCCGAGCAGACGATCGGCAGCGCGGCGCTCATCGAGAAGACGGTCGAAGGGCTCTCCGGCGAACGGAGCATGCGGCTGAAGGTCGGCGACGCTCTCTATTTCAACGAATTGCTGACGACGGGACAGGACAGCCGCGGCAAGTTCGTCTTCGACGATCGCGCGACGCTGCAAATGGGCCCGTCGTCGCAGGTCAGGCTCGACAGTTTCGTCTATGCGAACGCGCCCGCCGTCGCCTTCAATCTGACCAGGGGCGCGTTCCGCTTCATCAGCGCGTCCGGCCACAAGGGATATGAGGTCAGGACGCACAATGCCTCGGTCGGCGTTCGCGGCACGGCCTTCGCCGTGCGATCGACGGAGCGGCGCACGGACGCCGTGCTCTACGAGGGCGCGATCGAGGTTTGCCTGCCAAATGGCGGCGCGTGCCGCCAGTTGGACAAGCCCTGCACTTTCGTGGCCGTCACCGACGCCGGCTTCACGCCGACGCGCGCACTCGGCGCCAAGGACTGGAGTTTCGACGACACATGCCGTCCGAAGACCCAGCCGAGGCGCCGTCACGGCGCCGCCGAACCGCCGGCGAGCGCCCCGCCTCCGATCATTGCGCCGCGACGCCATGCGGCGCTGCACGCCGCGCCCAAGGTTCGCGTCCCGCGCGACGCGTCGTTCGAGCCTCCCCGGCGGCGAGGGCCTCATCATCGGCCGCGCCCGGCGCCGCCGGTCTATGACGATCCGGAGCCGGACGACATGCCGGATTATCCGCCGCGCGTCAGGCGCTTCGCGCCGGGGCCGTTCCATCCGCCGGGCTATGGGGGCGGGCCGCTCCATCCGCGCTTTCCCGGCAAGTTTCCCGGCGCGTTTCCCGGTTCTTGGGGCGGACATTTTCCGCAAGGGGCGCGCGGCGGCGGAGGCGGCTATGGATCGCCGCTGCGCGGGAGTTTCAGCAGATTCTAGGCG
>CAZCJY010000024.1:16745-18678 GCA_964498975.1 uncultured Methylocystis sp. | reverse complement strand
GGTTGCGCATATGCCCGGATGTCCTGCTATTTGGATTTAGCCCGGTCCAGGGCGACGCCATTTCACAGCCGGCTGACGGCGCGCGCCGCCGCGCCCCGGCCGGAGCAGGGGGCTTGATGCTAGAGATAGCGGTCCAGATGGACCCATTGGAACGCATTAATTTTGCTGGAGATTCCACCTTCGCGCTGATGCTGGAGGCCAAGCTCAGGGGCCATCGGCTATGGTTCTACACGCCGAACCAACTGTCGCTGGAAGGGGATCGGCTCTCGGCGCGCGCCCATCGAATCGAGGTCTTCGACGATCCGAGCCGCTATTACGCGCTCGGCGAAGCGACCGACCTCGACCTCGGCGTGGTAGATGTCGTGCTGCTGCGCCAGGACCCGCCCTTCGACCTCGCCTACATCACCTCGACGCATTTTCTCGAGCGCCTCGCGCCAAATGTGCTGGTCGTCAATGACCCCGCCCATGTGCGCAATGCGCCGGAAAAAATATTCGTGATGGAATTCGCCGATCTCATGCCGCCGACGCTGATCACCCGCGACCGCGCGGCGATCGAGCGTTTCCGCGCCAAGCACGACGACATCGTCATGAAGCCGCTTTATGGACATGGCGGCGCCGCGGTGTTCAAAGTCGCGCGGCGCGACGCGAACTTCGGCTCGCTCTTCGACATGTTCGCGACGACATTCCACGAGCCCTGGGTCACGCAACGCTTCCTGCCGGAGATTGTGAAAGGCGACAAGCGCATCCTCATCATCGACGGCGAGGCCATGGGCGCGATCAACCGCATTCCGGCCGATGACGACATCCGCTCCAATCTGGTGCGCGGCGGCGCCGCGGCGGCGTCCGAGCTTGACGCGCGCGAGAAGGAAATCTGCGCGCGACTGGGACCGGAGCTCAAGCGACGCGGTCTCCTTTTCGTGGGCATCGACGTGATCGACGGCTGGCTGACCGAGATCAACGTCACCTCGCCCACCGGTCTGCGCGCCCTAAAACGCGTAGGCGGACCAGATCTCGCGCCGCCGCTCTTCGACGCTATCGAGGCCCGGCTTCGCGCCCTGCGCGCTTCTGGAAGACCGCCGGGAAAGCCTCATGAATGAAGTAAAGCCGCTCAGCGTCTTCGCGGGCCTTGATCCCGACGCGCAGTTTCGCGGGCTGCGCGAGGCGCTCGCGCCTGCGGTCGAGGCCGTCTGCAAGACCGAGCGCGGCCATGCGCGCCGCACGGCGATCGTCGAGCTGTTTCGCGCGGCGCTGGCGGAAGGGCGCGAGATCGCGCGCGCCCGGCTGGAGGCGCGCGGCTCGGGCCTCGCATGCGCAAGGCTGCTCTCGGGGCTCGAGGACGAGCTGATCGGCGCCATCTACGACTATGTCGTGCGTTATGTTTACGTCGTCGACAATCCGACCTTCGCGGAGCGCCTCGCCATCGTCGCCGTTGGCGGCTATGGGCGCGGCGCGCTGGCGCCCGGCTCCGACATCGATCTGCTGTTTCTCGTGCCCTACAAGCAGACGCCGTGGGGCGAGAGCGTCATTGAGGCGATTCTTTATATTCTATGGGACCTGCGCCAGAAGGTCGGCCATGCGACGCGCTCTGTCGCCGAATGCATGCGGCAGGCGCGCGCCGATATGACCATACGCACGACACTGCTGGAGGCGCGCTGCATCCTCGGCAACGCCGAACTCTTCAACGAGTTTAAAGAGAGTTTCGACCGCGAGGTCGCGCGCTCGGACGCCCGCGAATTCGTCTCCGCTAAACTCGCCGAACGCGACGCCCGGGTGCGCCGGGCCGGCGCCTCGCGCTATCTCGTCGAGCCGAACGTAAAGGAAGGGAAGGGCGGGTTTCGCGATCTCAACACGCTATTCTGGATCGCCAAATATGTTTATCGCGTGCGCGAGGCGAAGGAGCGAGCGAGGAGCCCCCGTAAGTGTACGTTTTGGT
>CAZCJY010000024.1:0-16735 GCA_964498975.1 uncultured Methylocystis sp. | reverse complement strand
TTTACGTTCGGCTCGACGAGATAGCGCGAGGCGAAGGAGCTTGTCGCGGCGGGCCTGTTTACCGCCGCCGAACTGAGCCTCTTTGAGCGCTGCGAGGAATTTTTGTGGCGCGTGCGCTGCCATCTGCATTTCGCGACCGGCCGGGCCGAGGAGCGCCTCTCCTTCGACATTCAGCCGATCATCGCGCGGCGTCTTGGCTATCACGACCGTGGCGGGCTGTCGCCCGTCGAACGCTTCATGAAGCACTACTTCCTCGTCGCGAAGGAAGTCGGCGATCTGACCGCGATCGTCTGCGCGGCGCTCGAAGAAAAACAGGCGAAGCCGCGCGCGATTTTCGAACGCTTTCTGCAGCCCTTCCTCCGGCGGCGCAGCAAGGCGCCGCAGGGCGATTTTATCATCGATCACGACCGCATCAGCATCGTTGACGCCGATGTGTTCAAGCGCGATCCTGTCAACATCATCCGCCTGTTCTGGATGGCCGACCATCACGGCCTGCCGCTGCACCCCGACGCGCTGCGCGCGGTGACTCTGTCGCTGCGTCGTATCGACGCGGATTTGCGCGCGAACAAGGAAGCCAACCGGCTGTTCCTCGAAATCCTGCTGTCGCGCAATATGACCGAGATCACTTTGCGCCGGATGAACGAGACCGGCGTGCTCGGCCGCTTCATCCCGGATTTTGGCCGCATCGTCGCGATGATGCAGTTCAACATGTACCATCACTACACGGTCGACGAGCATCTGTTGCGCGCGGTCGGCGGATTGTCGGACCTCGAAGCGGGGCGTATGCCGGAACATCGCCAGCTCGTCGAGGAAATCCTGCCGACGATCGTCAACCGCAAGGTGCTCTATCTCGGCCTGTTCCTGCACGACATCGCCAAGGGCCGCAAAGAGGACCACTCGCGCGCTGGCATGGAGGTGGCGCGCGCGCTCTGTCCGCGCCTCGGCTTCACGCCGGGCGAGACGGAGAGCGTCGCCTGGCTCGTCGAACATCATCTCACCATGTCGAGCTTCGCCCAGAGCCGCGATCTCTCCGACCGCGTGACGATCGAAAATTTCGCCGCCATCGTGCAGACGATGGAGCGATTGAAGATGCTGTTCGTGCTCACCGTCTGCGACATCAACGCCGTCGGTCCTGGCGTGCTCGACGCATGGAAAGCGCAGCTCTTGCGCGTGCTCTATTGGGAGACGGAAGTCGTGCTCGGCGGCGGCCATTCGGCGGTCGACCGCAAGAGCCGCGTCGCCGCGGCCATCGCCGACTTGCGCGCCGCGCTTCCCGGCTGGGGCGACGAGGAATTCGACGCTTACGCCAAGCGTCATTACCCCGCCTATTGGCTGAAGGTGGATGTGGCGCGCAAGGTGCGTCACGCCGAGATGCTGCGCGGCCTTAATGGCGCGCCGGCGCCGCTGGCGACGGCGATCGATCTCGACAAGACGCGCGGCGCTGTCGAATTGACCGTGATCGCGCCGGATAATCCCCGACTGCTGTCGATCATCGCCGGTGGTTGCGCCGCGAGCGGCGCCAATATCGTCGACGCGCATATTTTCACCACGGTCGACGGCCTGGCGCTCGACACGATCTTCTTCTCGCGCGCCTTCGACTATGACGAGGATGAGCTGCGCCGCGCCAGCCGCATCGCCGATCTCATCATCAAGGCGCTGCGCGGCGAAGTCGTCGTGTCCGAGGCGGTGAAGGCGCGCGCCAAGGCGAGTCAGCCGACCGCGGCCTTCTCCATCGCGCCGGAAGTCGTGGTCGATAATAGCCTGTCGAACGTCTATACGGTGATCGAGGTCTCCGGCCTCGACCGTGAAGGCCTGCTGTTCGAGCTCACCAACGCGATCTCGAAGCTCAATCTCAATATCGCCTCGGCGCATATCGTGACATTCGGCGAGCGCGCCGTGGACGCCTTTTACGTCACCGATCTGACGGGGGCCAAGGTCGCCTCGGCGCAGCGCCAGGCGGCGATTAAGCGCCAACTTCTCGACGTTTTCCGCCCTCCGGGCGTGCGCGGGGCGAAGGCGTTAAGCGTCGCGGTGACTTGATTTTGACGCCGTCCGCGCAGATATCGGGACCTTTGTGATTAGAGATGGATAATAGGATGAGCGATCCAAGCAAGGCGGATAAGCACGCAAACCCGAACGGCGGCAAGGGGGCCGCCGAGCCGGCGTCGTCTCTCTCGCAGCCATCGGCGGAGTCCGACATCGCCCAGCCGGAGCCGTTCACCGAGCTCGAAAATCTCTACGCCGAGAACGCCGGCTTGAAGGATAAGCTCCTGCGCGCGCTCGCCGAAGTCGAAAATGTGCGGCGGCGCGCCGAGCGCGAGGTCGCCGACGCGAAGGTTTACGGCGTCGCCAATTTCGCCCGCGAAATGCTGTCCTTCGCCGACAATCTGCGCCGCGCCGCGGAAAGCGTGCCGGAGGCCGCGCGGGCCGACGCCGCCGTCGCCGCGCTGGTCGAAGGCGTCGAGGTGATGGAGCGCGATTTTCTCTCGCGGCTCGCGCGCTTCGGCGTCAAGAAGATCGAGGCGCAGGGGGCGCGTTTCGATCCCAACCAACACGAGGCGCTGTTCGAAATCCCCGACGAGGCGCAGCCCGCTGGCACGGTGGCTCAGGTCGTCGAGCAAGGCTATATGATCGGCGAGCGCGTGCTGCGGCCGGCCAAGGTCGGCGTGACGCGCGGCGGACCGAAGGCGTTTTGATCGGGCGAGGCGACGCATGAACGAACTCGCGACGACGACAGCGACAGAAGCCGGAGTTGTCGCGGCGGCCGTCTATTACGGCGGCCGCAAGGTCGCCGACATCGAGATCGACGAGGCCGGCGAATGGGTGAAGCGCGAGGGCCATGTCGTCTGGATCGGCCTTTACGAGCCGTCGATCGCGCTTCTGGAGCGAGTCGGCCGCCAATTCGCCCTGCATCATCTGGCGATCGAGGACGCGGTCAAGGCGCATCAGTTCCCCAAGCTGGAAGAGTACGAGAACGGGGCCTTCATTGTCGCGCGCACCGCGCAAATGGTTGACGGCCGCATCGCCTTCGGCGAGACGCATATTTTCGTTGGCGTCGGCTATGTCGTGAGCGTGCGCCACGGCGCTTCGAGCTCTTACGCGCATGTGCGCGAACGCAGCGAGGCGCGCGCGGAGCGCCTCTCCGAAGGCGAGGATTTTATCGTTTACGCGATCCTCGATTTCATCGTCGATAACTATTTTCCCGTGCTCGACAGCATCAACGAGGAAGTGGAGGACATTGAGGATCATGTGCTCGCGACGACGATGGGTAAGGGCGAGATCGAGCAGCTCTACACGCTGCGACGCGACTTGCTGCGGCTGCGCAACGCCGCCACGCCGCTCGCGGACGTCTGCCGTCGGCTGGAGCGCAGTGACGTCGTTGCGATAGATCCGGTAATGCGGCCGCATTTTCGCGACGTGCGCGACCATCTGCGCCGGGTGCAGGAGCGCATCGACACGATGCGTGAGACGCTCGCCTTCGCTTTCGAGGCGAGCCTGATGAACGCGCAGATGCAGCAAACCGACATTGCGCGCCGCCTCGCGGCCTGGGCGGCGATTCTCGCGGTGCCGACGGCCATCGCGGGCGTTTACGGCATGAATTTCGAGCACATGCCCGAGCTCAGGTGGGAATATGGTTATTTCGTCGTAATTGGCGTGACGCTCACGATCTGTGTCGCGCTCTATTTCCGGCTGCGCCGGGCAGGCTGGCTGTAGCGGGCCGCCCGCCTTACGAAAGTTTCATCCCGCCGCCATTGGACGGAAACGCGTCCATCTCCATCTTTCAGATCGCAGCGACGCCGCGCTCTCCTCCGCGCGGCGTCGCGAGAGATGGAGAATTTTGAAAATGCCTATCGCTATCAATCCTCGCGAGCAGGGCGCCGTTCGAGCGCCGCGCCGCGCCTCCCGTCTCGCGCTCCTGGGCGCGGCGGCTGCGGTCGCGCTCGGCGCCGCCATCGCGCCGGCTCCGCTGACGCCAGCGCGCGCCGAAGCGCCGCTTTCGGGCTCCGTCTCCACGGGGCCCGCCTCCTTCGCCGACGTCGTCGAGCGCGTGAAGCCGGCCGTCGTCGCCATCAAGGTCAAGGCTGTGGAGGACTCGCCCAACGAGACCTTCGAATTGCCGGAAATGTCGCCGGACGATCCCATGTATCGCTTCTTCAAGCGGTTCGGCGAAGGCCAGGGCGGTCGTCCGCAGAAGCATACGACGATGTCGCAGGGTTCGGGCTTCATCATCAGCGCCGACGGCTATGTCGTCACCAATAATCATGTCGTCGAGCATGCGAATGAAGTCGAAGTGGCGCTCGATGACGGCAGGACGCTTCCCGCCAAGGTTATCGGGACCGACAAGCGCACCGATCTCGCGCTGCTCAAGATCAACGACGGCAACAAGCTTCCCTTCGTCGAGTGGGGCGCCGGCGCGCCGCGCGTCGGCGATTGGGTGATTGCGGTCGGCAATCCCTTCGGACTCGGCGGCAGCGTCACGGCGGGCATCATTTCGGCGCGCGGCCGCGACATCGGCGCGGGACCATACGACGATTTCCTGCAGATCGACGCGCCCGTGAACCGCGGCAACTCCGGCGGCCCGGCCTTCGACAGTCGCGGCGCCGTCATTGGCGTCAATACGGCGATTTATTCCCCCTCCGGCGGCTCCGTCGGCATCGGCTTCGCCATTCCGGCGGAGGTGGCCAAGGACGTCGTCGCGGCGCTGAAGGAAAAGGGCTCCGTGTCGCGCGGCTGGATCGGCGTGAAGATCCAGAACGTCACGCAGGAAATCGCCGACAGCATGGGCCTCAAATCGACGAAGGGCGCGTTGATCGCGCAGCCGCAGAAGGGCGCTCCCGCCGAAGAAGCGGGCTTGAAAGCCGGCGACGTCATCATCGCGGTCAACGGCGACAAGATCGAAACGCCGCGCGATCTCGCGCGCCGCATCGCCGCGACCGGCCCGGGCAAGACAGTGGACGTCGCCTATCTGCGCTCCGGCGCCGAAAAGACCGTGAAGCTCAAACTCGGAACGCTGCCTGACGAGAAGGAAGCGCGCGCCGATGAGGGCTTCTCGGATCGCGGCGGCGAATTGTCGGGCCTTGGCGTCGACGTGGCGCCGGCGTCGGATGTGCGTGGCGCCGGCAAGGAAGGCTTGCTCGTGACCGACGTCGATCCGTCTGGCGCCGGCGCGCAAAAGGGACTGCGCCGCGGCGACGTGATCATTGAGGTGGGCGGCCAGACGGTCAATTCGCGCAGCGAGCTCGCCTCCGCCTTCGACGCCGCCCGCAAGGAGGGCCGCCGCTCGGTCCTGCTGCGGGTGAAGTCGGCGGACGGCGCAAAATTCATCGCGGTGCCTGTTAAAGCCGGTTAACGCGATTACGGAGCTTCTTGCGTAGAGCCCGAGACACTGCCCCCGCCCGCAGTCGGTCTCCGCAACGAAGAGCGTCGGACCGAGCCGGTCCCCTCCTGGCTCGCGGACGCAGGGCAGGCTGGCGCACAATGCGCCGGCCTGCCGTTTTTTTTTGCCAGGGCAAGTTGGCGCGCAATGCGGCAACTGCCGTTTTTCCGGAATGTCGGTTATAGAAAGCCATGCGCATTCTCATTATCGAAGACGATCGCGAGGCGAGCGACTATCTCGTCAAGGCTTTTCGCGAGCAGGGCCATGTCGCGGAGCATGCGGCGGACGGCCTCGACGGCTATGCGCGCGCGAGCGAAGGCGACTATGACGTGCTGCTCGTCGATCGCATGCTGCCGAAGATGGACGGACTGTCGCTGATCTCGAGCCTGCGCGAGCAGGGCGTCGAGACGCCGGCGCTGATCCTCTCCGCGCTCGGCCAGGTCGACGACCGCGTCAAGGGGCTACGCGCCGGCGGCGACGATTATCTGCCCAAGCCCTACGCCTTCTCGGAACTGCTCGCGCGAGTCGAGGCGCTGGCGCGCCGCCGCGTCGGCCCGAAGGGCGAAGAGACGCACTATCGCGTTGGCGATCTGGAGCTCGATCGGCTGTCGCACAAGGTGACGGTCGGCGGCCAGGAGGTCGTGCTGCAGCCGCGCGAGTTCCGACTGCTGGAATATCTGATGAAACACGCGGGACAGGTGGTGACCCGCACCATGCTGCTCGAAAACGTCTGGGACTATCATTTCGATCCGCAGACGAATGTCATCGACGTGCACATCTCGCGTCTGCGCGCCAAGATCGACAAGGGCCGGGAGAATCAGCTGCTGCACACCATTCGCGGGGCTGGGTATATGATCCGTGACGGCTCTCGGTAAACTCTTCCGCACGACGGCGTTCAAACTGTCGATCGCCTATCTCGTGCTGTTCTCGATCGGCGCCGGGCTGGTCCTGACCCGCGTCGGCGCGCGCGTGAAGGAAGTGCTCGACGAGCAGATCGAGCAGACGGTCGACGCCGAAATCCGCGCCCTGTCGGAGCAATATTCTCAGGGCGGCCTGCGCCAGCTCGCCAATGCCGTGGAGCGGCGCGTGCGCGCGCCGGGCGGCTCGCTTTATCTGCTGACGAATCATTCTGGAGAGGTCATCGTCGGCAATATCGAGCCGCCGAAATTCACCCCCTCCGGCAGCTCTCAGCTTGTCGAGACGACCTATGAAAGGCGCGGCGAGGCGGGCGTCAAGCATCCCGCGCTGCTGCGGCTCTTTCTCATCCCCGGCGGCTTTCGCCTGCTGATCGGCCACGACATCGAAGATCACCAAGTGCTGCGCGACATTTTGCGCCGCGCGCTTGGCGTCTCGCTGTTCTGGCTGGCGCTTGTGGGCGCCCTTGGCGGCCTGTTCGTGGCGCATCGCATGCTGGAGCGCGTCGACGTGATGTCGGCGTCCGCGCGCCGCATCATGGCCGGCGACATGAACGAACGGCTTGCCGTCTCCGGCGCGGGCGACGAACTCGACCGTCTCGCGGCGAATTTCAACGCCATGCTCGAGCGCATCAGCGAATTGATGGCGGGTTTGCGCGAAGTCTCGGACAATATCGCCCATGATCTCAAGACGCCGTTGACGCGTCTGCGCAACCGAGCCGAGGCGGCGTTGCGCGCCGGCTCGAATGATCGCGAGCATTGCGAGGCGCTCGCCGCCGTCATCGAGGAATCGGACAGTCTGATCCGCGTGTTCAACGCGCTGCTGATGATCGCTCGCGCCGAGGCCGGCTATTCGAGCGACAATCTCACCGCCTTCGACGCCGACGTGGTGGTGCGCGACATCGCGGAGATGTACGAGCCCTGCGCGGAAGAGCAGGGCGCGCGGCTTGAGGTCGAGACGCAGAGCGGGCTGGCGGTCACCGGCAGCCGCGAATTATTGGGCCAGGCGCTCGTCAATCTCGTCGACAACGCGCTGAAATATGGCGCGGCGGGAGAAAGCCCCGCGATCGCCGTGAGCGCAAAGCGCGTGGGCGATCGCGTCGAGATCGCGGTCGCGGATCGTGGGCCCGGAATTTCGGCCGAGGATCGCGAACGGGTCGTCGGGCGTTTCGTGCGGCTGGAAAATTCGCGTTCGCGGCCGGGGTCGGGGCTTGGCCTGTCGATGGCGGCGGCCGTCGCCCGCCTGCATCACGGCGCGTTGCGGATCGAGGACAATGCGCCCGGATTGCGCGTCGTGCTGTCATTGCCGGCGATACGGACGACGTTGGGCGCGCCGTCGCGTGCGGAGCGGGCGAAAGACTGACTGTTGGACAGATGCGGCGCGCTCTGCTCGGGCTGGCGCGTCCTGAGCGGCGTCACCGTCGCCGACGCTCGCGCGGCCGGAAGCCGCATCATCACGATCGTGCCGACGCCGAGGCGCGAACGGAAGCTCAGCGCGCCGCCGTGCAGATCGATAAGCGCGCGGGCGATGGCGAGGCCGAGCCCGGAACCTCTCATCCCGTTCTCGATCAGATCGGCGCATTGTTCGAAGGGCTTGCCGAGCTTGGGGATCGCGCGCGGGTCGATGCCGCGGCCGCCGTCTTCGACATAGACGTCGATCGAGCCGCCGTGACGGCGCGCGCGCAGGCGCACGAGACCGCCCGTCTCGCTGAATTTCACGGCGTTGGAGAGAAACACGCAGAGCGTCTTGACGATCGCCGCTTCATCGCCGACGCAGCGAAGGTCCGGGGCGGCGTCGGCGATCAGATCGACATTCTTCAGCTCGGCGCGCGAACGCCACGCGCCCATGGCCTTGCGCAACGCGTCCGCGACATTGATCTCGCGCTCGTTGAGACGGAAGAGCCCGGCCTCCAGCCGCGACATGTCGAGAATGTCGGAAAGCACTTCATTGAGATAATTGCCGCCCTGGCGAATGCCGCTGCAATATTCGAGATATTTCGGCGAGCCGAGCGATCCGAAAGGCTCCGCCTGCATCATTTCCGAAAAGCCGATGATGGCGTTGAGCGGCGTGCGCAGCTCGTGGCTCATATTGGCGAGGAATTCGGATTTCGCGACATAGGCCGCTTCGGCCTCGGCCTTCTGATGGTGATATTGTTCGGCGAGCGTCGCGAGTTGCTGGGCTTGCATCTCCAAGGTCTGGCGCGAGCGCGTCAGATCCGCGACGCTCGCGGTCAGACGCCGCTCGGATTCGAGCAGCTTTTCTTCATTGCGCTTGAGGGCGGTGATGTCGGCGCCCACCGATACATAGCCGCCGTCCTTGGTGCGTCGCTCGTTGATCTGAAGCCAGCGCCCGTCGACAAGCTGCGCTTCATAGGTGCGCGCGTGCGGAGAGAGGCCGTCGGGCGAGGCGATTTCCGTCTGGATCAGCGGCGCCGTGGCGCGGGCCATGATTTTCGAATAGCTCGCGCCGGTTGAGGCCGTTTCGGGCGAGAGACCGTGAAGATCGAGGAATTTCGAATTGCAGGTGACGAGCCGGTTCTGCTCGTCCCACAGAACGAAGGCTTCGGAAATCGTGTCGATGGCGTCGCGCAGACGCAGATTGGCCATCGCCGTATGTTCGGCGAGCGCGCGCTGCTCGGAGACGTCGACCGCGATGCCGACGAGATGCTTGCCGGGTTCGCGCGCGTCCTCGACGATCTCGGCGCGCGCGCGAAGCCATATCCAGTTTCCCTCGGCGTTCTTGAGGCGGAATTCGTGATCGACGCTGTTCGTCTTGGAGGCCGCGACCATATCCGCGATAGACTTGAAGTCGCCGTCGTCGGGGTGGAGCAGGGCGTTTAATTCGCCGAAGGACAGACAGCGCCGCTCGGCGGGCAGGCCGAGCATTTCATACATTGAGTCCGACCAGTAGATGCGACCGCGCGCGATGTCCCAGTCCCACAGACCGCAGCGTCCGCGCGAAAGCGCCGTCTCCAGTCGCTTGCGGATCAGCGTATTGACGCGTTCGACCGCCTGCCGGCGCCGCGCCTGCCGAAAATAGGCGAAAACGATGACAAGCAGCATCAAGGTCGTGAAGGCGAACAGCAGCGCATAGCGCGACGCGATGGCGCGCCATTCGCTCAGCACATTGTCTACCGGATAGATCATCGCCACCTGCCCGAAGGGCGTCGGCAGTTTCCGTACGGTGACGAGCGCCGGGGTCCCGTCCGGCAGCGTGATGCGCATCACTCCCGCCTTGTCGCCGAAATCCGTGAGCGCCTGATCCGCGCCGAGCACTTCCGACAGGGTGACGTTTTTCGACGCCATCGGCGGAAAGGCGGCGGCGACGCGGCCATGATCGTCGGTGACGAGAATGCGCCGGCCCCGCGCCAGCGCGCCGCGCGGCACGATTTGATTCAACGGCTCGCCGAGCGGCTCTTGCACGTCGGTCTTAATCTTGTCATGCAGATCATGCGAGACGGCGCGGGCGAAGAGTTCGAGATCGCCGACGGCTTCCTCGACGAGATGATCCTGCATCGACGTGGCGAGCGAGATGACGAAAGCGGTGAGGCAAACAAGGCAGACCGCCGAAACTGCGAAGGCCAGCGGCCGCAGCCAAACGGAATCCGTCAGGCCTTTCTCGCCGTCCTCATCGAAACGATATGCTCCCCACACCGTTTCGGCATGAGTCATCACGCGGGCAGCGGGAGCGCGCGCCATCAAAAGCCTCCAGAATGATTGGGATTCGGAGGCCGCCAGACACCCGAATCACCTTCATTCGAATCTCTCGAGGCGCGATTGTCCAGACCTTAATGCGCCGTTAACGAATTCTTTTTGCTGCAGCGCGAATTCAGCCAAGCGCCCTTGTCGCGATGTCGCGCAAATCCGCCGATAAATTCTCCTGGGCGACGATATGTTTTAGCCGGCTCTCAATGAGGTCGCGGCGCTTCGGCTCCAATATGCGCCACGAGCGCAGCGCCGAAAGAAGCCTTGCCGCGAGCTGAGGATTCTTAGGGTCGAGTTCGAGCACGACTCTGGTCAGCAAATCATATCCGGAGCCGTCGAGCGCATGGAAGCGCGTTGGATTGGCGTTGGCGAAGGCGCCGAGCAGCGAACGAAGGCGATTGGGATTGCTCATCGAAAAGTCTCGATGGCTCATGAGATCGCGCACCCGCTGCGTCGTCGCCGCTTCGGGAATCGTCGCCTGTAGCGAGAACCATTTGTCGATGACGAGCGCGTCGCCGGCGAATTGGTCGTAGAAGCGGGCGAAAGCCGTCTCGCGCGCTTCGCCGCCAAGGAGCGCCAGCGTTCCGAGCGCCGCGAGCCGGTCGGTCATATTCCGGGCGGAGTCGAACTGCGCCTGCGCCAGGGCGCGACCCTTGTCGGCGTCGCCCGCGGCGATGAGGTCGAGCGCCACATTGCGCAACGCGCGCCGACCCGCGCTCGCGGCGTCCGGCGTATAAGCGCCGGCCTCGGCGAAGCGCGCATAGAGCGTCTCGAGCTCGGCGCGCAGCGCGCGTCCGATTTCCGCGCGCAGCCACATGCGCGCCTCGAAGAGAACGTCGGGATCGACGTCGGCGCCCTTTTCGCGCGCGAGATCAATCTCGGAGGGCAGCGACAGCGCCTGCGCCGCGAAGGCGGGGTCATGCTCAGCCTTGGCAAGCAGAAGGCGAAGCGCCTCGCTGAGGCCGCGCGCGTCCGCTCCGGCGCCGCCATCAAGCCGCGCGAAGATCGCGCGCAAGGCGAGGCTTTGCGACGCCTGCCAGCGGTTGAACGGATCGTCGTCATGGGCGAGCAGCCTTTCGAGATCGGCGCTTGGGGGCGCTGGCTCGAGACGCACCGGCGCCGAGAAGCCGCGCAGAAGCGACGGCACCGGCCGCGAGGGAATGTCGCGGAATCGGATGATCCGTTCGGCGGAGTCGAGTTCGATGAGGCCGCGCGCCAGCTCTTTGGGCTTGGCGTCGTCGCTCGCGAGATCGAGCTTCTGGCCGTTCTCGCCAAACAGCGCCAGTGCGATCGGAATGACGACGGGCTTCTTCTCGCTTTGGCCGGGCGTTTGCGTCGTCTCCTGCCGCAACGTCAGCGTGAAGGTCTTGGCGTTCGCGTCATATTCGCCCGAGCTCGTCACGAGTGGGGTGCCGGCCTGGCTGTACCACAGCGCGAAATGCGTCAGGTCGCGCCCGGACGCGTCGGCGAAACAGGATAGAAAATCCTCGACTGTCGCCGCCGTTCCGTCGAAGCGCTCGAAATAAAGGTCCATGCCGCGGCGGAAGTCGCTCTCGCCAATCAGCGTGCGCAGCATGCGGATGATTTCAGCGCCTTTCTCATAGACGGTCGACGTATAGAAATTGTTGATCTCGTGATAGAACTCCGGCCGCACCGGATGCGCCAGCGGCCCGGCGTCTTCCGGGAATTGCGCGAGGCGCAGGCCGCGTACGTCGCCGATACGCTCCACAGCGCGCGACCGCATGTCGGCGGAAAATTCCTGATCGCGAAAGACGGTCAGTCCTTCCTTCAGACAAAGCTGAAACCAGTCGCGACAGGTGATGCGGTTTCCTGTCCAGTTGTGGAAATATTCATGGGCGATGACGGCTTCGATCCCAGCATAATCGCCGTCAGTCGCCGTTTCGGGCGAGGCCAGCACATATTTGTCGTTGAAAATGTTGAGGCCCTTGTTCTCCATCGCGCCCATGTTGAAGTCGGAGACGGCGACGATGTTGAACACATCGAGATCATATTCGCGGCCGAATTTTTCCTCGTCCCAGCGCATGGAGCGTTTCAGCGCGTCCATGGCGTAATCGGCGCGGGGCTCCTTGCCGTGCTCGACGTAGATGGCGAGAGCGACATCGCGCCCCGACATCGTCGTGAAGCTGTCGCGCACGACTCCGAGATCGCCGCCGACGAGAGCGAAGAGATAGGACGGCTTGGGAAAAGGGTCGCGCCAGACCGCGTAATGGCGCGTCGTTCCCGCGATCTCGCCCGCTTCGATCGGATTGCCGTTGGAGAGCAGGATCGCCGCTTCGCTCTTTTCAGCTTCGATGCGCGTCGTATAGACGCTCAGCACGTCGGGCCGGTCGAGGAAATAGGTGATGCGGCGGAAGCCTTCCGCCTCGCATTGCGTGCAATAGGCCGAACCCGAGCGATAGAGTCCCGAAAGCTGAGTATTGGCGCTGGGATTTACCTGCGTTTCGATTTCGAGGACGAAGGGGCCGTCCGGGACCGACTCCAGCTTCAGACTGTCGGGCGTCGCCTCATAGTCGCCGGGGCCGAGGGCGCGGCCGTCGAGCGCGACCCCGACCAACGTCAAATCGTCGCCATCCAGAACGAGCGGCGCGTCGGCCTCTCCAGCGGGGTTGCGACGCAGCGCCAGCCGCGCGACGACCCGCGTGTTCGTGTTGTGCAGCGAAAAGTCGAGTTCGACCGAATCAATCGCGAAATCGGCGGGACGGTAGTCTGCGAGCCGGATGGCGGCGGTCGAAGGGTGGCGCATATTTTCCTCAAGGCTATGGATTACTGGGTTTTGCGGTTGATTATAGATCGCATGCCGGCATTTGCGACGGCCGCGCTCTGAAATCGCTCCAGACAGCCTAATTTCGTTGAAAAAAGTCCGGCCGTGGCTGGAAATGCCTTGAGCCTGTCGCCCTGCCCGGGCAATATCGCGCCAGTCGGCGCCGTGCCGCGGCGTTTCGCGTGCGGCGCGTTCCTGCCCGTCCTTCGGAGGAGCCAGCCGGCGCCGCGACGGCAGTCCACCAGCGGCGGGCCGCAACGCGGATAGCCATGATCGGTCACATGCGGCGCGCAATTGCTCTAGTCCTCGGTCTCGCGGCTCTCGACGCGACGTTCGCGCGGAGCGCGCCGACTGAGGCGCCGACTTTGCAGCCCATCCTCGTGAAGGTGACCGAGGAGCAAATGCGCGTTGCTGGAGTGGAGACGCAAGCCATCGAGCAAGAATCCGGCATGGGCGAAATGGTCGTTCCGGGCGTCGTCGCGGTGCCGCCGCAGCAATTGCGCATCGTCGCCACGCCGGCGGCGGGCCTCGTCGAGACATTGCTCGTCGCGCCCGACGAGGAGGTGAAAGCGGGCGCCGCTATTGCGACGCTGAAATCGTCGGAACTGGTCGAGGCGCAGCGCGCTTTCCTGCATGCGCTCTCCGACGCCAATCTCGCGACGGAGAAGTTGCGGCGCGACGAGCAGCTCTTCAAGGAGCGTATCATCGCCGAGCGGCGCGTGATCGTGACGCGCGCCGAAGCGACGCAAGCGCGTTCGGCTTTGGAGGAGCGCAGGCAAATTCTCGCGCTCGCCGGCATGACCGAGGAAGAAATCTCGCTCTTGCAGCGCGAGCGCAAACTCGCAAGCTCGCTCATGGTGCGCGCGCCGATATCCGGCATAATTCTCCAGCGCCACGGCACGACGGGCGAGCGCGTGCAGGCCTCGGCGCCGCTCGTCACCATCGCACAGCTCGATCCGATCTGGGTCAATCTACAAATTCCGCTGGGCCGTGCAGCGGCGCTCGACAGCGTCGACCGCGTGCATTTGCCAGCGGCCGGAGTCGATGGCCGGCTCATTCGCATCGGCCGCACCGTCGACGCTGCGACGCAATCGGTGACGGCCGTGGCCGAGTTCAGCCCAGGCCGTAGTCCTCTACGGCCCGGGCAGGCGGTGCAGGCGATTCTTCGTCTCACCGGCGGCGGCGCCTCGCAATGGCGCGTGTCGGCGGACGCGCTCGTCAGCCATAAGAATCACAATTGGGTGTTCGTGCGCGCGCCCGAGGGCTTCGTCGCGACGCCGGTGACGCTTGTTTCCGAAACGCCGCAATTCGCTTCGGTGCAGGGATCCCTGAAGGCAGGCGAGCGCGTGGCGACGCGCGGTCTGCTGACCCTGTTGGCGGAACTCGCCGCCGCCGAAAGGTGATGAAAGGAAATGCTCGAAAGATTGATCCGCGTCGCGCTTGGACAGCGGCTGCTCGTCTTTCTCGGCGCGCTGGGCATCGCCGCCTGGGGCGCGGTCAGCTATTTCAAACTGCCGATCGACGCCTTTCCGGACGTCGCGCCGGCGCAGGTGCTCGTCGCCATGCGCGCGCCGGGCCTTACGCCCGAGGAGCTGGAGGCGCGCGTCACCGCGCCGATCGAGATCGCCGCCAAGGGCATTCCCAATCTCATCCGCATGCGCTCGACCACGCGTTATTCGGTGGCGCTGCTCACATTCGAATTCTCTGAAGGAACGGACATTTATTGGGCGCGCGCGCAGGTGAATGAGCGCCTCGCCCAGGTTCAGAATCAATTGCCTGACGGCGTCTCGGGCGGACTGGCGCCAATCGTCACGCCGCTCGGCGAGATGCTGATGTTCACCATCGTCGGCGGCGACCTGACGCCGACGGAGCAACGTTCGCTCCTCGACTGGACGATACGTCCCGCCATCCGCGGATTGCCGGGCGTCGCCGATCTCAATGTGCTCGGCGGCTTCGTGCGAACCTTCGAGGTCGCCCCGTCGCCCGCCGCGATGGCGTCGCGCGGCGTCACGGTGGAGATGCTTTCATCCGCGCTCTCCAACAACAATAAAAACGACGGCGCCGGCCGCGTGCGCGACGGCGAGGAGGCGCTGCTCGTGCGCGCCGAGGGCCGCCTGCGCTCGCTCGACGACATCCGCTCCGTCGTCATCGCCGCGCGCGACACCGGCATCGTCCGGGTCGGCGATGTCGCCGAAGTGCGCAACGGCGCCCTGCCGCGCAATGGCGTCGTCGTGCGAAACGGCGAGGGCGAAGCGGTGTGGGGGCTAGTCCTTGGCCTGCGCGGCGCCGACGCGCGCTTGGTGGTCAACGGCGTGAAGGAGCGTCTCGCCGAAATCGAACCGAGTCTGCCCAATGGCGCCAAGATCGAGATTTTCTACGATCGCAGCGAGCTGATCGGCAAAGCGGTCTGGACCGTGCAAAAAGTGCTGATCGAGGCGATCGTCCTCGTTGTCATCCTGCTTGCGCTGTTCCTCGGGGATATGCGCGCGGCGCTCGTCGTTTCGGTCATTCTGCCGCTCGCCGCGCTCGCGACCTTTGGAATCATGCGATGGTGGGGTCTTTCCGCCAACATCATGTCGCTTGGCGGCCTCGCCATCGCCATCGGCCTGCTCGTCGATTGCGCCGTCGTCGTCGTCGAGAATGTCGAGCACCGCATGGCGCATGCACATGACGTGAGCCTGTCCGACCGCATCTTCATGACGCTGGAGGCGACGCGCGAAGTGGCGGCGCCGCTGACCTCCGGCGTCGTTATCATCGTCACGGTGTTCTTGCCGTTGCTGTCGCTCGAAGGACTGGAAGGGCGCTTGTTCGCGCCGGTCGCGCTGACCATCGCTTTCGCGCTCGGTTCGGCGCTCATCCTGTCCCTGACCGTCGTGCCGGCGCTGAGCGCCAGCCTGTTGAAGCCCGGCCATTCCGACGAGCCGTGGCTGGTGAAAAAAATCGCCGCGGTCTACGAGCCCTTGTTGAAACGCGCGCTGGCTCGGCCATTGATCGTGGCGGGCGCCGCCCTAGTAGGGCTTGTCGTCGCGGGCTTCGCCTACAGTCGGATCGGCCAGACATTCATGCCGGTGATGAATGAAGGCACGCCGGTCATCACCGTGCGCAAACATCCGACGATCAGCGTCAATGTCGCGGCCGAAACCGATATGCGGATCCAGCGCGCGATCATGACGCAGGTGCCGGAAGTCAAAGGCATGATGGCGCGCGCGGGCGCAGACGAACTCGGCATCGACCCGGTCGGCCTCAACGAGACGGATAATTTCCTCACGGTCGCGCCAACCAGCGAGTGGCGCGGAAAGGGCATCGATTGGCTGATGGGAGAGATACGCGCCGTGCTCGACGCCATGCCCGGCATCTCCTACGCCTTTTCGCAGCCGATCGACATGCGCGTGCAGGAGATGATCATCGGCGCGCGCGGCGACGTCGTCGTGAAAATTTTCGGCGACGACATCGACGAACTCAATCGCCTCACGCGGGAAGTCGCGGCGACGCTGCGCAAGATCAAGGGCGCGCGCGATGTGTTCGGTCTGCAAAACGACGGCATGCGCTATCTCACCGCGCGCGTCGACCGCCTTGCCGCCGGGCGTTTCGGCCTTAACGCCGGTGAAATTCAGGACGCGCTGCGCGTTTGGGTCGACGGCCAGCCTGTCGGCATCGTTCTCGAAGGGCCGATCCGCACGCCGCTTGTCGTGCGCGGCCATGAGACGTCGCGCCGCTCGTCGGTGGATTTCGCGCGGCTGCCGATGGTGTCTTCCGAGGGCAAGGTCGTCGAATTGTCGCAACTCGCCGATGTGCGCGTGGAGAATGGCCCGATCCAGATCATCCGCGAGGAAGGCCGTCGCTTCGCCACCGTGCTCGCCAATGTGTCGGGACGCGATCTTGTCGGCTTCGTGGACGAAGCAAAGAAAGCGGTCGCGCATAATGTGAAGACGCCGCCCGGCTATCGCTACCAATGGG
>CAZCJY010000023.1:0-20146 GCA_964498975.1 uncultured Methylocystis sp. | reverse complement strand
AGGATCGGCAGTCCGATCCACCATTTTTTGGGAAGATGCATCGACGTCTTGGCTCCCCGTCGAAGAGAGAATCAGCAAAGACGCGCATACTCTTAAAAGCACATGGTTCCTTCGCGCGGCCGCATGTCAAGATGATGGCCGCAGCAAAATGGGGGACGTGGCAGCGCCGCGCCCCCCAAAGGCGAAGAAGAGTCCTGGTTGAACTTGGAGATAGGGCGCCCCGGCGCTGATACAAGGCCTGCTCAATAGGCCTGCTTATCTTGCGTTGGACGACCCGGCATGAACGGCGCCAGACCCGCGCGCGCCAAGGCGTCGGCCCGCTCGTTCATCTCGTCGCCGGCATGTCCGCGCACCCAATGCCAGTTGACCTCATGCCGCTCGGCGGCGGCTTCAAGCCTTTGCCACAGATCGACGTTTTTCACAGGTTTGCGGTCGGCGGTGCGCCAGCCGCGCGCCTTCCAGCCGGCGATCCAGTTCATGACGCCGCTGCGCAAATATTGCGAATCAGTATGGAGATCGACGGCGCAGGGCCGCAACAGGGCCTCGAGCGCCATGATCGCCGCCGTCAGCTCCATGCGATTGTTGGTGGTGAGCGGTTCGCCGCCGCTTATTTCCTTCTCACGATCGCCGAAGCGGAGGATTGCGCCCCACCCGCCGGGTCCGGGATTTCCCGAACAGGCGCCGTCGGTCCAGATCGCGACGCGGCGCGTCATGACGCCATGCCGTAGCGGCGCCCGTCGGCGACGGATTGGTGGAAACGGAGCTTCGCCAAATATTCACGCGGATCTTTCGGCCGCACCAGCGCGCCCGGCGGCACGTTCAGCCAATCCACGTAGCGCGTCAGCAAAAAGCGCAGCGCAGCGCCGCGCGCGAGCGTGGGAAAGGCCGCGACCTCTGGAGCCGAAAGCGGCCGAAGCCGCTGATAGGCCTCAAGAAGCGCAGCGCCTTTTTCCGCCCGATAGCGGTGCTCGGCGTCAAAGCACCAGGCATTGAGGCAGATGGCGAGATCGTAGGCATAGGCGTCCGTGCAGGCGAAATAGAAATCGATCAGGCCGGAAATTTTTTCTCCAAGGAAGAACACATTGTCGGGAAAAAGATCGGCGTGGATGACGCCGCTCGGCAGGTCGCGCGGCCAGAGCCGTTCGAGATGGTCGAGCTCGGCCTCGACGAGGGCGCGCAGGCCGCTCGCCACCTCGTCCGCGCGCGCCGCGAAAGGCGAAAAGAGCGGGCGCCAGCCTTCGATCGAGAGCGCATTGGCGCGGCGCGGGGCGAAATCGGCGCCGGCAAGATGCAGGCGCGCCAGCGTCGCGCCGAGCGCGTTGCAATGCGCCGCTTCCGGATGATGGACGGAATAGCCGTCGAGAAAGGTCACGATGACGGCGGGACGACCAGCGAGGCGCCCAAGCGCGGCGCCGGCGCGATTCTTCACCGGCAGCGGACAGGTGACGCCGCGCGCGGCAAGATGCTCCATCAGCTTCAAGAAAAACGGCAGGTCCGCTTCCGCGACGCGCTTTTCATAGAGCGTGAGAATGAAGCTGCCCGCGCCCGTGTGTAGAAAATAGTTTGAATTCTCGACGCCCTCTGCGATGCCTTTGCATGAGAGCAGTTCGCCAAGATCATATGTCGCGAGAAAAGCGATCAGCTCTTCGTCGTCGACCTGCGTGTAAACGGCCATGGGCGTCGCCGGTTCCCGCAGGCCGCGCCGTCAGGCGATCGCCCGCAGCTCCTTGGGCAGCGGGAAGGACACATTCTCGTCGGCGGTGGAGACCGTCTCCACCGTAATGTCGAAACGTTCGGCGAAAGCGTCCATGATCTCCTCGACGAGAACTTCAGGCGCAGAAGCGCCCGCGGTGATGCCGAGCGAGGACACGGAGCCGAAGATCGCCCAGTCGATCTCGCCACGCCCCTGCACGAGCTGCGCCGGCGCGCCGGCGCGTTCCGCCACTTCGCGCAGTCGCTGCGAATTGGAGGAGTTGGGCGAGCCGACGACGATCACCGCGTCGACATGCGGCGCGACTTCCTTCACCGCCGCCTGACGATTCGTCGTGGCGTAGCAGATGTCTTCCTTATGCGGGCCGACGATATGCGGGAAGCGCCGCATCAGCGCGTTGACGATCTCCTGCGAGTCGTCGAGCGACAGCGTCGTCTGCGTCACATAGGCGAGATTGCCCTCATCGTCGAACTGGAGACGGTCGATGTCTTCGACCGACTCGACCAGCACCACCGCGCCTTCCGGCAATTGCCCCATGGTGCCGACGACCTCCGGATGGCCGGAATGGCCGACGAGCAGCACGCGGCGGCCGCGCCGCCAGTGGATTTCCGCCTCGCGATGCACCTTCGTGACGAGCGGACAGGTCGCGTCGATGGCGAGAAGCTTGCGCTCGGTCGCCAGCGCCGAAACCGATTTCGCGACGCCATGGGCCGAGAAGATCACCGGCGCGGACGTCTCCGGAATCTCCTCGAGCTCCTCGACGAAGATCGCGCCCTTGGCCTTGAGCGACTCGACGACATAGCGATTATGCACGATCTCATGGCGCACATAGACGGGCGGCCCGAATTTGGCGAGCGCGCGCTCGACGGCGTCGATCGCCCGCACGACGCCGGCGCAAAATCCCCGCGGCGAGCACAGCAGGATCTTCAGCGGCGGCTTCGGTGGACGAGTTTGAACGTTCATCTTCGCGCCTTTGGCAGGGGGCGGCGTGAAGGCGGCGAGAAACGCGCGCAAGCCGCCTAATGCGGCCGTCCCAGCGGATCAGCCGCCTAATTGAGACAAGTGATGTCGCGCTGGGGCGCCTGTGTCAAGCCAAGCGCAGACCCGCGCCATGCAGGGCCTGGATTGCCGGCCGCGCGTTTGGCGGGCCGGCCGGAGTGTGACAACATGAAGGCGTCGCCGGCTTCTCCTCGTGACAACCGGCGGGGAATGGAGACGCGCCTATGTCCTACCTCGATGAAATTCTCTATTCGGCGCAAGGCGGCCAGCTGATCGCCAATCTGGCTCAGCGCTATGGCCTGACCGACGAACAGATGGACAGCGCGGTGAAGGCTTTGGTGCCTGCGCTCGAAATCGGCTTGAGCAACGCCGCTGAAGAGCCGGCGCTGTTCGAAAAGCTGATCGGAGAACTCGTCTCGCCGCAGCGCCAGGCCGCCTTTTACGAGCCCGACGCCGCGCACGCCGACGATTCGGTCGCCCAGTCGCGACAGTTACTCGCCGATCTTTTCGGCTCGCCGGCCGCGGCCGGCCAGGTGGTGCAGGTCGCGGCGCGCGAATCCGGCTTGCGGCCCGACATTCTCTCGCAGCTGCTGCCGGTGCTCGCCTCGGTGTTGATCGGCGGATTGTTCAAGAACGTCAATAATCAGGGTCTTGGCGGCGTATTGGGTCAACTCGTCAACTCCGGCGCGCTCGGCTCGATCCTGGAGCAAATGCTCGGCGGCGGCGCGCAACCGCGCGAACCAACGCCGGCGCCTATGCCCCAACCGCGCGGCGGCGGTCTCGGCGGCGGTCCGCTCGGCGGCCTGCTGGGCGGCATCCTCGGCTCGCTGCTCGGCGGGGCGCGCCGGCGGCAGCCGGGCGGCGAACCCTACGGCGGTCCAATGGGCGGCCCGGCGGGCGACGTCGGCGGCGGCTATGGCCGCGGCGGCCCGCTCGACATGGACGCGGGACGCGCGAGGCCGGCGGGCCTGCCGGAGGAAATGGATCAAGCGTCGATTCAGCAGGCGATCGAGGAGATCAAGAAGACCCTTCAAATCGGGCGCGGCGGCGATGGCGCGAACGCCGGCGGGCGATCCGACCTTGAAAGCCTCATCGGCCAAATATTCGGCAAGCGCTGACCATCGCGCGAGGAGCGATCGGACGCGACGCCGCGGCGAACTCAAAAGTTTCCGTTGATTTTTCCAAAGGGATCGGCGGAAAGTTTCGTGCCGATCGCCGTCGCCCCGGCGACGATCGCGATCGAGATCATGACCGCCATCACCGCATATTCGAGCGCGGTCGCGCCACGCTCGTCGACAAGGAATTTGCGCACTGAGCTGCCCATCGCCCCTCCATGGGAGCGCACGCTAGTCTGACGAATCTGTCGAAAAGCTTAAGCGGATCGTCGACGCGCGGCCCATATCAATGGGTTGCAAGGCGGGCGCCTGCCGGAGCAGCGAAAACGCTAGAGGCTTGCGCAGAAGCGGCTTTTCCGGCAATCCATCGGCCCCGATCCCTCATGCGCATGGGGCGTCCCCCGCCGCCGCAATCGCGCGCCTCCTCTAGATATGGAAAATCTCCTGTAAATGGCTCGCGACGTATCCGACACGACGCCGATAACGTCGCGCAACATGCTCGTCGAGTGGCTGGAAGACGGGTGCAAGACCGGCGGCGCGCCCCTGCGCATCGGCACCGAGCACGAAAAAATTCCCTTCTACGAAGGCGAGAACGCGCCCGTCCCTTATGAGGACTGGGGCAGCCGCGGCGGGGTGCGGCGACTTCTGGAGGGCCTGCGCGATGCGCTTCAATGGTCGCCGATTCTCGATCGAGAAGCGCTGATCGGGCTGTATCAACCGGAAGGCGGCGGCGCGATCTCGCTCGAACCCGGCGGCCAGTTCGAGCTCTCGGGCGCGCCGCTCCTGGACGTTCACGCCGCGCAAACCGAGCTCGACGCGCATTTCGACGCTTTGCGAGCAGTGGCGCGTCCGCTCGGCGTGCGCTTTCTCGATCTCGGCTGCAGCCCGAAATGGTCGCGCGCGCAAACGCCGACCATGCCCAAGCAGCGTTACGACATTATGGCGGCCTATATGCCCAAGGTCGGCGCGCTCGGCCTCGACATGATGTTTCGCACCTCGACCGTTCAGGTCAATCTCGATTTCGTCAGCGAAGCCGACATGGTTCAGAAGATGCGCGTCGGCATCGCCTTGCAACCGCTCGTGACGGCGCTCTTCGCCAATTCGCCCTTCCTCGACGGCAAGCCGACCGGCCGCCTGTCGCAGCGCTCATTCATTTGGCGCGACACCGACCCGAATCGCACCGGCATGCTGCCCTTCGTCTTCGAGGAGGGATATGGCTTCGAGCGCTATGTCGACTATGCGCTCGACGTGCCGATGTATTTCGTGAAGCGGGGCGACGTCTATCACGATGTCGCCGGCGCGAGCTTTCGCGACCTGCTGGAGGGACGCCTGCCGCAACTGCCGGGCGAACGCGCCACCATGTCGGACTGGGCCAATCACCTCTCCACGATTTTTCCCGAAGTGCGGCTCAAGACCTATCTCGAAATGCGCGGCGCCGACGCCGGACCGCGCGCCCATTTGATCGCTCTGCCGGCGCTCTTCGCCGGTCTATTCTATGATTCCGCCGCGCTCGATCAGGCGCGCGAACTGACCAAGACATGGAGCGCGACTGCTCGCGAGGCCCTGCGCGCCGACGTTCCGACGCTGGCGCTCGACGCCGTGATCGACGGGCTCAGCCTGCGCGATCTGGGTCGCGAGGTCCTGGCGCTGGCGAAAGGCGGATTGCGGCGGCGCGGCCGGCTCGACGCGCGCGGCGACGATGAAAGCCAGTATCTCGCGCCTCTGGAGGCCATTGTCGACGAAGGGCGCACTTTGGCGCAACGGCGGCTCGACGCTTACTACGGGCCTTGGGGCGAATCGATCGACGCCGCCTTTACGGAATGCGCGATGCCGATTTAGGTCGCACGCGCAGCCGACCGGGAAATCAAGTCAATTTCAGCGCGGGAAGAGATCGTGCAAGCCAAACGGCGCCATCGGCGGCAGCGCCGAACGCGAGGCGGCGCGCTGCATGCCGTCACGATGCATTTCGGCATAGCCCATGGGCGCCAGCGGATTGCGAGGCATGTCGACGCGCACATGGCCGCCGAGCTTGACGCAGCCGTTTGAGCCGGTGACAGCGACATAATCGGCGCCGTAACGCGCGCAATGGCTAACGTTTTCGGCGCGCGCGGTCGTGACGGCGGGCGTCGAGAGCGCAAACGCGCCAATGAGCGCGCCCAGAAGGCGGTGCGGCGGAAGCAGACGGTCGCTGCGACGAAGAATGGCTATGGTCATGAGTCGTAGGCCTCAATTCCGAAAGCCCGGCGCGCCGCCGCGGGTCGAAGCTTCAGGAGCCCTGCAATCCGAATCGTTTGTCTCGATACGCTCGTTACGCTGGCGGGATCGGCTACCCAAACTGCCTTAAAGCGACGCCTTATCCCGCTGCCCCGAATAGAGACAAACATCGTGGCAGCATCGTGTCTTCATCGCCGCGCTCCGCGATCCTGCGTTACGCGCGGAAATTACCCTTTATTTTCCGTATAGAGCAGCCGCCCGGCGGCTCACGCGGTCCGGCGCCAATCGCCAATCGTCGACTGCACGATCGTCAAGGCGGCGACGGCGGCGGTGTCCGCGCGCAACACGCGAGGCCCCAGAGACAGCCGCACGACATTGGGCAGACGCGCGATCGCCGCGCGCTCTCCCTCGTCAAAGCCGCCTTCCGGCCCGATCAATACGCTTATTCCCGCCTGCGCCGTCCGTCCGCCAAGCGCGGCGAGGGGATCGGCGAGGGCGGCGGCTTCGTCGCAAAAAACGAGCAGACGGTCCTTCGGGAATCGCGCGAGGAAGGCCGGCAGCTCCACAGCTTCAAGGACCTCCGGCACGGCGAGCACGCCGCACTGCTCCGCCGCTTCAACGGCGTTCGCGCGTAACCGCGCTGAATTAACACGGCGCGCTTGCGTGTGATGCGTGATGACGGGAACAAGCCGTCCGGCGCCCATTTCGGTCGCCTTTTGCGCCATATAGTCGAGCCGCGCCTGCTTTAGCGGCGCGAAACAATAGTCGAGATCGGCGCGCGGCGTCTGATCGCGCAACCGCTCGGCGATGCGCAGTCGCGCGGAGCGGCGCGAAACGTCGCAGAGCGCCGCGCGAAACTCGCCGTCGCGGCCGTTGAAAACGATGATTGCGTCGCCTTCTTGCAGGCGCAGCACGTTGAGAAGATAGTGCTGCGCCTGCGCCGGCGGCGCAAAGCTCGCGCCCGGCGCCAGATCGTCGCTGACGAATAGGCGTTGCGCTACAAAATCATAATGTGACACAATCGCTTCCCGAGGCGACGCGAGCGCGTATTGCGCTTGCCATGAAGCCGCCGCTTTGTTGCGGGCAGGTTGGCCAAAACTTGCGTCGCCGGCAAGCCTGCTGGTAATGCTGCGAGCCTGACAACCGGACCAAAACATGATCCTCGGCGCTCTCATCTCCCCGCGCAAGGTTGCGCGCCTGTCACTGTTGATGCTGCTCGTCGCCTCGAGCGGCGCCTATGCCCAGCAGTCATGCCAGGAAGATTTTCAGAAGCTCACGCAAAAGCGCATGGCCGGCATCCAGGCGCTCAACAATCTCGGCAAGGCCGGCAAGGGTAAAATGGATCCGACGGCCGCCTGCCCCGCCGCCAAACGTCTCGTCGGCGTCGAGACCGAGATGTTGAATTACATGACCAAGAACAAGGAATGGTGCAACATTCCGGACAATGTCGTCGACGGCTTCAAGGAAGCGCGCGCCAAGACCCAGAATTTCGCCTCACAGGCATGCTCCGTGGCGGCGAAGGTCAAGCAGCAGCGCGACCAGGCCGCCGCCGGCGGCGGCGGCATGATGGCGCCGCCGAAACTGCCGTCCGGACCGCTGTGAGCCTCGGACGGAGCGGCGACAAGACAACAGGCGACGCCCTGCCCGACGCGGTCGCGGACCATCCGGCATGGCGCGGCGCGCCGCCGGCGCTCCGCCCTTTCATCCAACTCGCGCGGCTCGACCGTCCGATCGGCTGGTGGCTTCTGCTGCTTCCATGCTGGCAGTCGAGCGCGCTCGCTTCCGCGTCGCTGCGCGAAGCGCCCAATCTCTGGCATCTGACGCTGTTCTTCGTCGGCGCCGTCGTCATGCGCGGCGCAGGCTCGACCTATAACGACTATGTCGATCGCGACATCGACGCCAAGGTCGAGCGCACGCGGTTGCGGCCGCTCGCCAGCGGACGCGTCACGCCGCGGGAGGCGGTGGGTTTTATAGTCATTCAATGTCTTGTCGGGCTTGCGGTGCTTCTGTCGTTCAATCCTCTCACGATTGCGCTTGGCCTCGTCTCGCCCCTGATCGTGCTGATCTATCCCTTCGCCAAGCGCTTCACCTACTGGCCGCAGGCGATCCTCGGCTTCGCCTTCGCCTATGGCGCGCTGCTTGGCTGGACGGCGCGCACCGACGCGCTCGGCGCGCCGGCGCTGTTTCTCTATGCCGCCGCGATTTTGTGGACGATCGGCTTCGACACGATCTATGCGCTGCAGGATATGCGCGACGACGCCATCGTCGGCGTGCGCTCAACGGCGCGGCTCTTCGGCGCGCGCGTTCAACTGGCGGTCGGCGCGCTCTACGCCGGCTCCGCCGCCTGCGCCGTGCTCGCGGTGGTTTTGGCGGGCGGCGGATGGCTCGCTTATCTTGGCGTCGGCGCCTATGCGGCGCATCTCGCATGGCAAACGGCGCAGACCCGCGAGGATGTCGCTCCGGCGACGGCGCTGCGGCTCTTTCGCTCCAACCGCGATGCAGGCCTGTTGCTTTTCGCCGGATTTTTCGCGCAAAGCCTCGCTTTTCTCATCTGATCCGGCGGCAGGCGATTGTCAGACGCTTCGCGCGAGCGAAGCGATCGGGATCCTGAAAACAAGCCGGTCTATGCTCGATTCCCGGTCAGGCCTTCGGCCCGCCGGGAATGACAGCGGGCGCCGATGAAGTCCAATTAAAATCGCCGCCCCGGCGGGGCGGGATTGCATTTCAGCACCGCGATCGAATCGCCGTCGTCATATTTCATTTCGCCGCGATTGACGTCGAGCGTGTTGCGCATATGCTGGTCGACGCATTTCTTCGCGCCGTCCTCCATACAGCTGCGATCGGTCCCGAAAGTGACGACGTCCCGCTCGACGCGCATCACATAAGTGACCTTTTCCTTACGCCCATATTTGTCTGGTCCGGAGATATAGGAGTCGCCTTCCTTGAACTCCTCGGCGACTCCTTCGCCCCACATGATTTGCAAAAAGGCGCGGTCGGTGTCGATGTCCACCATCGCGGTCTGGTTATCGCGCGCGCAGTCGAGATGAATCTCTTTCGCGCGCAAGGAAAGCGGCGTGAGGGTGGCGAAAACCCCAAGCGCGGCGAAGGCAGATCGGCTCGACAAGTTTCGCATGATCGACCCTCGCTGCCGCGCGCGCCCTATTTGTCCAGCTCTCTCTTCACATCGACGCAGGAGTCGATTTGCTTGCGGCTCAACTCCCAATAGGAGCCGCCGCAAAGCGCCTGATAGCGGCTGCTGACGAAAAAGGACCAGATGTAATAGCCGGTCAGCAGCACGGCGGCGACAGCCACGACTTTGAGGATCGCGTTGAACCGTCGATAGGGATCTTCCGCGCTCGCCATCATTCTCTCCTCTTTAAGGGATGTTAGGCTCGCGCGAATTGCGCCGTCAACGTCGGATTAATCCAGCGTCTGCCGGAAACGCATGACTGCGACGCTCATTGCGACAAGGGTGAAAAGCGCCAAAGCGCCGGCGTCGACGGCGAGGTCGGCGAAGCCGGAGCCTTTCAGCATCACCGAGCGCACAATGCGCAGATAATGGGTCAGCGGCAGCGCCTCGCCAAGATATTGCGCCCAGATCGGCATCCCATAGAATGGGAACAGGAAGCCCGACAGCAGCATGCTCGGCAGGAAGAAAAAGAAGGTCATTTGAATCGCCTGCAGCTGATTCGCGGCGACCGTCGACAAGGTGTAGCCCAGCGATAGATTGGCGATGATGAACAGCAGCGTCAGCAGGCTCAGCACGAAGAGCGAACCGACGATCGGCACATGGAACAGAAGCGAGGCGACGATCAGGATCGTCGCCATCTGCACGGGGCCTACAAGGACATAGGGCGCGATCTTGCCGAGCATGATTTCGACCGGGCGCACCGGCATGGCGAGCAGCGCCTCCATCGTGCCGCGCTCGAGTTCCCGCGTCACCGACAGCGCCGTGTAGATCAGCATGGTCATGGTGAGGATCGTGCCGATCAATCCCGGCACGATGTTGCGGCGCGTCTCGCCCGCGGGATTGTAACGACGCTGAACGCGAATCTCGAAAGGCGGCGCGGGTTGCGCGAGAGAAGCAAGCGGGCCCGTGAGTTCGCGATCGAGCGCCTGCCCCGCCGCGCCGAGCGCGGCTGCGACGGCGCCTGACGTGGCGGTTGGGTCGGTCGCATCTGCGATAATGAGTAAGGCCGGCTTTTCACCGCGAACGAGTTGGCGCGAAAAATCGGGCGGAATCTGTATGACGAACTGCGCCTTATTGGAGAGGATCATTTTGTCGGCGTCTGCCTCGCCCTTCGCCACATATTTGATCTCGAAATAGTCGGTCGCCCGCAACGCGCCGATCAACGCGCGCGCGATCGGGCTGTCGTCGCGCGTCAGCAGCGCCGTCGGCAAATGTTTGGGGTCGGTGTTGATGGCGAATCCGAAGAGCAAAAGCTGGATCAGCGGAATGCCGACGATCATCGCGAAACTCGGCCGATCGCGCCGAAGCTGGATGAACTCCTTCACGAACATCGCGACGAGCCGCTGCCAGGACTGCGCAAGCGCGCCGCGCCGCGCTGGGCGCGCCGAACTTGCCGCGCTTTGCGCCTGCGTCATCGGTCGGCCCCACTGCGAGTCATCAAGTCGATGAACACATCTTCGAGCGTCGGCTCGTCGCGCGTCCAGCGCTGCACGCCTTCGGCGCCGTAGCGGCGCGCGACGCCCTCCATCGCCGCAACGTCGCGGCCGCCGACATGCAGCGCCGCGCCAAAGCGCGCGACCATATCGACGCCTGGCTGAACCTTTAGTTCGTCTGTAAGCGCGTCGAGCCCCTCGCCCGTGACGACCCAAGTTGAGAGGCCGGCGCCGGCGATGATTTCCGGGATCGCTCCGGAGACAAGCAGCCGTCCGTTGGCGATATAGGCGATCTCATGACAGCGCTCGGCCTCGTCCATGTAATGCGTCGAGACAAGCACGGTGAGGCCTTGCGTCGCGAGATGGTGGATTTCATCCCAGAAGTCGCGGCGCGCTTTCGGATCGACGCCCGCCGTCGGCTCATCGAGCAAAAGCAGCGACGGGCCGGGCAGAATGCAGGCGCCGAGCGCGAGGCGCTGTTTCCAGCCTCCGGAGAGTTCGCCCGCGAGCTGATCGGCGCGCGCGACGAGACCGAGCCGCTCGAGCGCGTCCTGCGCCGCGTCCTCTGGCGCTTCGAGACCATAGATGCGCGCGACGAATTCGAGATTTTCGCGAATGGTGAGATCGCGGTAAAGCGAAAAGCCCTGCGTCATATAGCCGACATAGCGCTTGATCTCGTCCTGCTGCCGGCGGATGTCATAGCCAAGGCACCGGCCTTCCCCCGCGTCCGGCGTCAGCAGCCCGCATAACATGCGGATCGTCGTCGTCTTGCCGCTGCCGTTGGGGCCGAGAAAACCTTGAATATGGCCGCGCTCGACCCGAAGCGTGAGATTGTCCACGACTTTCTTGGCGCCAAAGGACTTGGTCAACCCACGAACATCGATCGCGACATCGCTCTCCGCGGCGCTCATCGCGTCGCCCCTTCCGCCTCCGGCGCCGGCGCCACGGACACCGGCATGCCGAGCGGGAGCGCGCGGGCCGCGCCCTCGAGCCGCGCCTCGGCCTTGAAGACGAGTTTCGCCCGCTCATTGTCGCTGAAGATGACGGGCGGCGTATATTCCTGACGGCCCGCGATGAAGGACACGCGGCCGTAGAGATCGTCAGCGCAGCCATCGCATCGCACCTTCACGCGGGCGCCGAGCGTGACATTCTTCAGCATCGGCTCCGAGACATAGAAGCGCACTTTACGGTTCTCAGGCGGCAGCAAGGCCAATACCGGCTGGCCGGCGTTGACGATCTCGCCGGGCCGAAAAAAAATATCCTGCACGACGCCGTCGGCCGGCGCCGCGACGTGCTGGCGCTTGATGCGAATGTCGAGCGCGTCGAGGCGGGAGCGCGCCTGCTTGATGTTCTCTTCGGCGGCCTCGATCTCCTGCGAGCGGCTCGCCATCTGCGCCGCCTCGACTTGGCGGCGCGCCTCTTTCAGACTCGCCTCGTCGCGGTCGCGCGCCATGGCGGCGCGGTCAAGCGCGGCCTTTGCGACATGGCCCTCCGCATAGAGTTTCCGTTGGCGCTCATAATCGGCGCGCGACAATCGCAGCGCAGCGTCAGCGCGCTCCATCGCCGCTTGCAGCACCGCGATCTGCTCCGGCCTGTTCATCGCCGCCTTCAGATTCTCGAGCTGCGCCTCTAGTTCGCCGACGCGCGCCCCCGCCTCGTCGCGCTGGCGGTCAAGCAGCGTGGTCGACATGGCGAAGAGCGGATCGCCCTTCTTCACCTCCGCGCCCGCCGCCACCGCGAGACTAGCCAGCCGCTCGCTCTCATGCGGGCCGATGTAAAGCGTTTCGCCTTCGACATAACCGAGAAAGGCGCCGTTATCGCCGGTCGGACGCACCGTCGTGCGCCAGACCGCAAAGGCCGCGAGCGACAGCGCGACGATGAGCGCGAGTCGCTTCATACGGCGAAAGGAAGGAAGAAGGAATCGGGCATGACGTGGATTATGCACCCCTCGCGGCGAGCCGAGAAACATCAGATTGGGAGTTAACACACGGGCCAGGACGCCTCATGACGCGCGAAACTCCTTTTGCCGCGGACACGGCAAAAAGGCTAGAATGTCTCCAAGAAAGGCAAAAAGGGATTGAAAATGGCTGAACAAGATGCCGAGCTGCCGCCGCGCGAAGCGATGGAATATGACGTGGTCATCGTCGGCGCAGGGCCCGCCGGCCTCGCCGCGGCGATTCGGTTAAAACAGATCGCGCCGGATCTATCGGTCGTCGTCATCGAAAAGGGCTCGGAGCCAGGCGCGCATATCCTTTCCGGCGCGGTGATCGACCCCATTGGCCTCGATCGCCTCCTGCCTGACTGGCGCAGGCGCGACGACGTTCCGTTAAAGACGCAGGTGCATGAAGACCATTTCCTTTTACTTTCGGATAAAGGCGGCTTTCGCATTCCCAATGTCCTGATGCCGCGCTTGATGAACAATCACGGCAACTTCATCGGCTCGCTCGGCAATGTCGTGCGCTTCCTCGCGACGGAAGCCGAAGGCCTAGGCGTCGAGATCTATCCGGGCTTCGCCGGCGCGGAGATTCTTTATGGCGACAAGGGCGAAGTCGTCGGCGTCGCGACGGGCGACATGGGCGTCGGACGCGACGGCAAGCCCAAGGACAGTTTCACGCGCGGCATGGAGCTCAAGGGCAAATATACGATCTTCGCGGAAGGGGCGCGCGGTTCTCTCACCAAGCAGCTGCTTGCGAAATACGACCTTTGCGCAAACAGCGAGCCGCAGAAGTTCGGCATCGGCTTCAAGGAGCTGTGGCGCATCCCGAAGGAGAAGCACAAGGACGGCCTCGTGCAGCACTCCTTCGGCTGGCCGCTTTCAGCCGACACGGGCGGCGGCTCCTTCCTTTATCATTTCGACGACGATCTCGTGTCGATCGGCTTCGTCGTGCATCTCAACTATTCGAATCCGACGCTCTCGCCTTTCGACGAATTCCAGCGATTCAAGACGCATCCTATGATCGCGCCGACGCTGGAGGACGGCGAACGCCTGTCCTATGGTGCGCGCGCGCTGACGGAGGGCGGCTGGCAGAGCGTGCCGAAGCTCGTTCTTCCCGGCGGCGCGCTCGTCGGCTGCGCGGCGGGCTTCATGAACGTGCCGCGCATAAAGGGTTCGCACAACGCCATCCTCTCCGGGATTCTCGCCGCCGATCATATCGCGGCGGCGATTGCCGAAGGCCGCGCGCATGACGAAGTAATCGCTTACGACGCCGCCTGGCGCGCTTCCGACATCGGCCGCGACTTGAAGCCTGTGCGCAACGTCAAGCCGCTGTGGTCGAAATACGGTACCTATATTGGCGCGCCGCTCTTTGGCCTCGATATGTGGACGAATGAGCTTTTCGGCCTCTCCTTCTTCGGCACGCTCAAACACGGCAAGGCGGATTACGAGACCTTGAAACCGCTCTCCGAAGTCGCGCCGATAAACTATCCCAAGCTCGCGGCGAAAACCGTCTTCGACAAGCTGTCTTCTGTCTTCGTCTCCAACACTAATCACGAAGAGGATCAGCCGGTTCATCTGAAATTGACCGATCCGTCGATTCCGATCGCGCACAACTTACCCGTCTATGGCGAGCCGGCGCGGCTCTATTGTCCGGCCGGCGTCTATGAAGTCGTCTACGCCGACGAAGAGACGCGGCGCGATCCGCGCTTCGTGATCAATGCGCAAAATTGCGTTCACTGCAAAACTTGCGACATCAAGGATCCGGCGCAGAACATCACCTGGGTTCCGCCCGAAGGCGGCGGCGGCCCGAATTATCCGAATATGTGATGGTGTTCCAAGGTCGTCGTTGCGAGCGAAGCGAAGCAATCCAGAAAGGCTGGCGTCTGGATTGCTTCGGAGCTCACGCTCCTCGCAATGAGGCGCCGACAGATTGCGGGTCCTCATGTTCTTCGTCACGTCAAAAATCTTCGAGTTCTTCCTCGCGCCTGTCCATTTCGCGATCTTTCTTGGCGTCGTCGGCGCCGCGCTGCTTTACACGCGCTGGCGCGGATGGGGACGCGCGTTCGCGACCATCAGCGCGCTTGCGCTGCTGCTCATGGCCTTCGGACCGCTAGGCGATTTTCTCGCGGCGCCTCTGGAGGCCCGCTTTCCGCCCCCGCCGGACGACATGCCGGCGCCCGACGGGATCATCGTGCTCGGCGGAACGGTCGACGAGCAGCTCAGCGCCGAACGCGACCGGCCCGCGCTCGTTGACGCAGCGGAGCGCCTCACGGCGCCGATCACGCTGAAGCGCAAATATCCGAGCGTGCGGATCGTCTTTACCGGCGGCTCCGCCGCGCTGCGTGGTTCGCCCTATACGGAAGCTGCGGCGGTGAAGCGATTCTGGCGCGACGTCGGCCTCGACAATGGCGACATTTTATACGAAGACCGCTCGCGCAATACGTATGAGAACGCCATCTTCGCGCGTGAACTGGTTCGGCCCAAGCCCGGCGAGCGCTGGCTGCTCGTCACCTCCGCCATTCACATGCCGCGCTCCATCGGCATTTTCCGCAAGGCGCAATTTCCGGTGATCGCCTATCCCGTCGATTACCGCACCAATGGCGAGGTTGGGCGGCTCAGGTTCCCGCGCTTCGCCACGAAGGCGCTCGGCCTTGTCGAATTCGCCACGCATGAATGGGTGGGGCTTGTCGCCTATTGGCTGACCGGCAAGACCGACGCGCTGTTCCCTGCGCCATGAGCGCCGGTCGCTATTGAATATCCAGTCGCCGCTATTCCAGCGGCGCTATTCCGAGCGATGCCCCCGGCGCGCGCGCGAAGAGCCTGAGGGCTCCATACTGCGGCCGCCCGCGCCGCCGGGATAGGCGCCGTGCTTCATCTCCAGAAACAACGCGATCGCCTGGGCGCGGTTGCGCACTTCGAGCTTCTCGAAAAGATTGCGCAAATGAAATTTGATCGTGTTGATCGACACGCCGAAATCCTTGGCGAGTTGACTGTTGGTGTGGCCCGAGCCGAGCGCCGACAACAGGCTGCGCTCGCGAAGCGTGAGATTTTCAAGCGGGTCGCTGCGCATCTTGCGAATGTCGACGAAGGGAAACACCATGTCGCCCGCCGCCACGGCCGCCAGCACGTCGAGCAAACGCTCCGGCGGGGCGCGCTTGGAGACGAAGCCGGCGCCGCCGAGCTGCAGCGTCTCGGCCGGCGCGGCAGGATCGTTCGTGCCGCTATAGACGACGATCTTGGGCGCCGCGACTTGACGAGAAAGCGCGCGCAGCACGTCTCGCGCATGCAGCGTCGGCAACTGCCAGCCGATCACGGCGATGTTGAATTTCTGCTGCCTTGCCGCTTCGAGAAACTCCTCGCCATCCGTCAATTTCGCCACCAGATTGAAGCGGCGATCGTCTGACAGGAGCTTGTCGAGCCCGGCAAGGATCAGCGGGCTCTTATCGGCGATGGCGACGTCGATGCGTTCGACCTCCGCGCCCGCCGCCGCGCCGTCGCCGCCCTGCGCGCGCGCCGCGCGCGAACCATCCTTAGGGTGGTCGGCGGCCCTGATCGAAGAGGTAGGAGCCATTCAGCCTCCACGGCCGCAGAGAGTGCAGCGAGTTAGTCAATGCCGCCCGCAAAGGCCCGAACTACATGTAATCTTTATTTGGTCGGCGGGTCGGCGCGCCCTGCCCGTTAGAGGTGGCGCGCTGCGCAGAATAGCGCAGACCCGGTTGGATGCAAGCCCCTTCCCTCGCGCCAATAGAGGTGGAAGGGATAGGCAACAAAAAACGGCGCATCAGCCCTCGGCCAACGCGCCGCGTTTTGAAACGCTGCGTGAACGCTTGCGTTATTCAGTGATCAGTGAACACCCAGCGCGCGGCGAAATAGGCGACCGCGCCGATGACGATAATCGCGATCATGCCGACCGGAGTCGCTGCATAGCTGGTAAGTTCGAGAATAGCGCCCATAGTTTCCTCCTTCTGTCACACCTTACTGTCGGTTCTAACCACAAGCCGACATTCCACACTGCAACTCCGCGGAAAGCGGCGCTGCTTTCGTTCGTCTAACGGTCAAGTGGATCTCGTCGCTAACGCCGGCCCACCTCGGTCTGAAATCAACGTCGACCTCACCTAGGCGGGAACGCGTCTGCATCGCTTGTTCGGCCCTGCCCGCGCCCGGAGAGCCATGGTGCTCTACAGCTCTCGGCTGCGGTTCCGAAATGCGGTGAATTCACGAGTTATTGCAGACGATGATCCTTGTCAAGCGACTGTCAATTTTGTGCGCTGCGTTGCAACGCCGCATCTAGCAAGGCAAAAGCACAGTTTGCGCTTGCTGCGCGCGGGCCGACGACTATGCTTCGCGCGCGACGCATACACTCGGCAAACTCATCCTCACCAGAGCGTTCATCAAAATGAAGTATTTCCTCATCGCTGTCGCTCTCATCGCCGCGGGGTTCTCGGCCTTTTACGCGATGAGACGCACATCAGTCTGCGCCGGCGACGGCAAATACATGGCGACGCAAAGCGATTGCGAAGCATGGGGCGTCAATGCCGACCTATGCAAGGATGCGATCGAAAAGGCGCGCGCCATCGTCGCGCGTGCGGCGCCGAAGAGCCAAACGATGTTCCAGTGCGAACTGCGCTTCTCGGATTGTTTCGAAGCGCCGGAAGGCGGCTTCTCGCCGCGGCCTTCATTCTGCCTGCGCGCGGAGAAGGGCGCGGAGCCATCCGAGGTCAGATATCTCGAATATGAGTCCGATCGCATGAACCGCAAGAAGGCTAAGGAAGTAAGGGTCGATTAAGCGCTTTTCAGCGGCCTGAATCGGCTCGCCGTTGACCGATCTGGAATTCCGCCGCGTCGATGACGAGCTTGCCCGCCGCCGTGCCGATGTCGATGTGAATCGGCACAACGACATGCGCGTCCGGCAGGGGCGCGAGCCAAACGCTTATGTCATGGTTCGCGGCCATGTAGCGCGTCGACGAGCTGTCCAGTCGATGGCCTGCGATCGGCGTATAACGCGCCGAACATACGGTGACCGGGCCGGAATAGCCCTTGGTTTCCGCGGTATGGGCGCCGGCGTAAGCGAGCAGGACGTCGAAGCGCGTCACGCCATCGAAGACGGAGATGGTGCGGTTGCAGGCGGCGGGTCCAGTCAGCTCCTGCCCCGCCGGCACGCTCATGATTAGAGCGCTCACCGGATCGACGATGCGACGCTTGGCGCTCTCGGTCACCGGCACGCGCGCATCCGCGTCCCAGGGCGCGGGCCTCACCTCCACCGCGCGCACGGCGTTCCCCGTGAGCGACATGCGAACGGTGCGCGTCTCGTCGCTGTTCGAAGTCGTGTTGGCGTAGCTTGCCGGCGACGGGCCGCCGGGAGTGAGGCCGCCGCTCGCGGTGGCCGCCCCCTTGGTGTTATTGACGAGATTGGCGAGGCCCGTCGTCCTCATCGATATGTCGATGCGGTAGTTCTGCGGCTCCACGACGCCCGAGGCGAAGGCGCTGCCGATCGAAAGCCCCATCAGGCTCAGCGCATAATGCGCTTTGACCGTCTCCGCGCCGGCGGGCGTCGCCTCGAGAGCGAATGGCGCCGCAAACAGCGCGGCCGCAAGCCGCATGGCGCAACCGACGCCAGGCGCGCGCGGCGCCTGAAAGCGCGGGGTCAGGCCCACTCTTGCCAATGTCCGTCCTCGAAGATGCGCCACGCCCGCAACCCCGCCTTCGCGACGACGAGGCGGCCAGTTTTCGCCTCGGCGACGAGATGCTTGAATACGAGAGGATTGCGCCAGGAAAACGGCTTTTCCGGGTCGCAGACGGCGTGATATTCGTCGCTGTCCGGGTCGTCCATCAGCAGCGTGCCGACGCGGTCGGGCCGCAGTTGCGGCGAGAAGACGCGCTCCTCCTTCCATCGGCAGTGATAGTCGCGACAGACCTGCGGGCGCGTTTCGTAAACGCCGCAACCGCCGGTCAGCGCACAATGCGCGCAAAGCTTTCCGGCGGGCTTCTTGAATTCGTCGATTTCAAGAACCTTGCAGCAGAAATAACATGGACCGCAGGCTTTGCCGGGAATGTCGAGCATGTGGCTCCTGCGCCAATGGCGTGAGAATCGAATCGGCGTATTGTGACCGCGAAAGCGCCGGATGCAAGCAGCGCCGCGCGCGGGATTAAGCAACGCCATGCCGCATAAAGTCGATCTCGATTCACTCTTCGTCTCCACGCAATGGCTCGCCGACCATCTTGGCGCGCCCGATCTCGTCGTCTTCGACGCCTCATGGCACATGCCGTCGGCGGGTCGCGACGCGCGCGCGGAATATCTCGCCGGCCATATTCCTGGGGCGGCGTTCTTCGACATCGACGCGATCGCCGATCATTCGACCGACCTGCCGCATATGCTGCCCAACCCCGCCGTCTTCTCGGCGGAGATGCGCCGGCTGGGCTTCGGCGATGGGATGCGCGCAGTGGTCTATGACGGCGTTGGCCTATTCTCGGCGCCGCGCCTGTGGTGGACGCTCGCCGCTTTCGGCTCGGAGAATGTGTCGATCCTGTCGGGTGGCCTGCCGGCGTGGAAAGCCGAAGGCCGCCCTTTGGAGCAGGGAGAGGCCCGACGGGATTCGCAGCCGCCCTTCACGGCGCGCTTTGACGCAAGCCTCGTCGCCGACGCCGAAGAGGTGAAGCGCGCGCTCGACGCCGGTTCGCCACAAGTCGTGGACGCGCGCTCGGCCGACCGCTTCCATGGCCGCGCGCCGGAGCCGCGTCCGGGCCTTCGCGCCGGCCATATGCCGGGCGCGCTCAATCTGCCATTTGGAAACGTCGTCGAGAACGGCCGCTTAAAGGAAAAGGCGGCTCTGGAGGCGGCCTTCGCGGCCGCTGGCCTCGACCCCGACAAACCCGTAATCGCAAGCTGCGGCTCCGGCATGACCGCTTGCATCCTGAGCCTGGCGCTGGCGGCGGCCGGACGACCGCCCGCGACGGTTTACGACGGTTCCTGGTCGGAATGGGGCGCTCGCGAGGATTTACCTGTCGTCGCCGACGCTTCAATGCCAAAAAAATAGGCTGGTATAGCCTAAAATAAGTGCAAAAAGTATATGTACGAGGCGCCGGGTCCAGGTCTGGCGCCGGAACTTTGGCCATGGCGCCGTCTTCGCTGCGATGATAGAAGCTCGGCGGCTCATCAGCCGAGCCAAAGTCGCTTGCGGGTGGGGGCTTAAGCTAAGCGCGCGAGGAAGTTTAATGAAGAAGGTCGAGGCGATCATCAAGCCGTTCAAGCTCGATGAAGTGAAAGAAGCTTTGCAGGCGGCGGGCTTGCAAGGCATCACGGTCACCGAGGCAAAGGGCTTTGGCCGCCAGAAAGGCCACACCGAACTCTATCGGGGCGCCGAATATGTGGTTGATTTCTTACCGAAAGTGAAGATCGAGATCGTGCTTGCGGATGACGCCGTCGATCGGGCGGTGGAGGCCATTCGCAAGGCGGCGCAGACGGGACGCATCGGCGATGGCAAGATTTTTGTTTCGAATGTCGAAGGCGCGATCCGTATCCGTACCGGCGAGACCGGCGCGGACGCCATC
>CAZCJY010000022.1:6825-20148 GCA_964498975.1 uncultured Methylocystis sp. | reverse complement strand
ACAACCATAGCGGCATCAAGAACAGCGTAGGCCAAAGTCGCGTCAGCCCGCGCCGGTTCATGCCTACAAAGAGCGGCCACAGCAGCGCGCTCATCCCGGAAATCGCCAGAAAGCACCATAAGGTGCTCAAAGCGATTTCGAACGGCGTGACGGGAGTAAGCAGGAGACCGAAGAGCGCTTCGTAAGCCAGACGCGCGGCGAGCAACGGACCGAGCAAAGGCCCAAGCAGTCCGCCGGAAAACATCGCGAGCACGGCGCAGGCGCGACGCGGCCCGACGTCGACGAGGAGCCGCATCGGCCGGCGACAATGCACCAGCGCCGTCTGCATCCAGCCTTTGAACCAGCGGGTGCGTTGCCGCACCAGCGCAGAGAAAGCCGCCGGCGCCTCCTCATAAGTTTCCGACGCGAAGGTGCGCACGTCAAAGCCAGCGCGCGCCAGACGCAGCCCGAGGTCTGCGTCTTCGGTGAGATTGAAGGCGTCCCAGAAGCCGATTTCGCGCAAGGCCTCGATGCGGAAGTGGTTCGACGTTCCGCCAAGGAAGAGCGGCAGCCCCATGACGGCGAGGCCCTTGTTGTAAACGTCGAAGAGCCCCGCATATTCCAAGGCGAACAGCCCCGTCATCCAATTGAGTTCGCCATTGTCGATGACGAGACTCGCCTGCAGACAGCCAACGCGCCGCGGCAGGCCGGCGAACAGCGTCGCCGCCCGCCGCAATTGGCGCGGCTCTGGCAAATCCTCGGCGTCGAACACGGCGACAAGCGCGCCGCGCGCCAGCGGCATGGCGACATTGAGCGCGCGCGGCTTCGTGCGCGGCGCGCCTTCCGGCGCCACGACGATTTCATGGGGCGCGCGCGGCGGATGCGCGCGCAGCGCCGCCGCCGTCTCTTCATCGTCGGCTTCGATGACGAATTTCACGTCGAGCTTGGCTCTGGGATAGTCCGGTATTATGGCGCAAACGCCACAACGCGCGGGCTACGAGGCTCGCGGCGGCCCGGTGCGGGCTGATTTCCGCCCTACTTATCAATCATGCGACGGTAATTCCTGTCTGGGCCTCCGGTTCCATGGAACCGCCTTTCAGACGGGATGAATGCTTGGCAGAAACCGCCAACATATGTATTACCGAAAACATCCCCATATTTTATTTGCCCAACAAAGAACCACGTATATTTTTCAGAATCCAATTTGCCTCTGTAATAAGTGATTACCATCTCATCAGTATATGTGATCGTTTTACCTGTCGTGCATTCTCCATTAGCAACTATCTCTATTTTATCGGTTGGGAAATGTTCAATAACAAGATTTTCGCTAGGCCAGGGCATGGAATCTGCTGGAGCGATATTAGCAAATACATCATAAATAATAGCCGGGGTTCTACCAATATTTTTTATTTTGTATTCAATTATTTCTCCGCTCATTACTTCAAAATATCTTCCTATAAGCTTTGGACGGAAAAATTCTACCTCAGCGATCAAGAACGGTGGCTCAGAGGAGTTGAGTGCCTTTTCTGCAATTTTGGCCGAGTCTTTAGAAGCCTCTGCAGCATCAGCGGCGGCGCGGGCGGCGCGCCAAGTGAACACAGCCGCGAAAGCGCCTACCACAGCCGCCATGATTGCCGCCCAGAATTGTCCCTTCGCCGATTCAGCACTCTCCCTTTGGGAACACGCATCAGCATCTTCGCGGGTTGGACTGGGGTCGCATTGATATCTGTATTTCGTGGACTTCTCGCGCTCTTCGATGCCAGGCGGAGCGATTCCGCCTGCCGGAGTCGGTGCTGCCGGCCTAACATCAGCGGGACGCTGTTGCTCGTTGGCGGACTGACCGGACTTTTCGGCGGGCTTCTGTTCATGATCAATTTTGGCGGCAGCATATGCTGCTGATGCCCCAGAAACGCACAGCGCGACTATAATCAGTCCGCGTTTAAATGTAATGTTTTGCACCCGATGGCCTCTAAACATTGGATCAAAAACGCGGCGGTAAATCCGCCGCGACTGATCTTATTGTTTAGATTCCGATCCGTCTCCTTCACCCCTATCGTTGCCAGCTTATCCGCAAGCTGCGCATAGGTGACGCCACGTCGCTTCAATTCCCCTTTTAGGAGGTTTTTCGCTTTTATCTCATAGGCTTGCGTAGCAGGATCATCCTTCGCGGCCATAACAGGCTCCAAATATCATCGTATGTGATGATATTAGCCCTTGCTTTTGGATACGTCTACCGCTATATCCGATGTATAACATCATCGGATGTGGTGACATGTCGCAACATTTCCTTCTCTCCCGCGCCGCCAAGACGCTTTCGCTCGCCAGCATCTTCCGCATGTCCGACGCAGAAGCCGAGACGATGTTTTTGCCGTGTGCGCTGGCCAGAGACGAACGGCAAGCCGGTCTGCCCGCACTGTGGCGGCGTTGACGCCTATGACTGTCGCCGCCCGAATGGCGCGCCGCGCTTCCGTTGCCGCGCCTGCGCGAAGGATTTCAGCGTGACCAGCGGGACGCTCTTTGCGTCTCACAAACTCCCGCTGCGCGTCTATCTCGCCGCTATCGCCATCTTCGCCAATGAGGTGAAGGGCAAGAGCGCGCTCGCCATGTCCCGCGATCTTGGCACGTCCTACAAGGCCGCTTTCGTCCTGCTGCACAAGCTTCGCGAGGCGATGGCCGAAGAAATGAAAGGCCGCGTTGTCGGCGGTCACGGCGAAGACGTTGAAATCGACGGCGGTTATTTCGGCGGCTACGTCAAACCGGCCAACATGCGCGAGAACCGCCGCGACCGTCGCCTTGCAGTCAATCAGACCGGCAAGCGCCAATGCGTCATCATCGTCCGCGCACGAGACGGGCGTTCCATTCCGGCGGTTTTCCGATCGGAAGGCCATGCGCTCGATTTCATCCGCGCGCGCATCGCCAAGGGCTCAATCGTTCACGCCGACGAAGCCAAGTCATGGGATGCGTTGCATGGCCAATTCGAGATGCGTCGCATCAACCACGAAGAAGCCTACAGCTTCGATGATGCCTGCACGAATGACGCGGAATCCTATTTCTCGCGCCTGCGTCGCGCCGAGATCGGCCATCATCATCACGTCGCCGGCGCCTATTTGCTCCGCTACGCGCAGGAAGCGTCATGGCGCGAAGATCATCGCCGCATGGCGAACGGCGAACAAGTGAGCCGTCTCGCTGGCCTCGCCATGAAGCGCAAGCCTTCGGTTGATTTTGGGGGTTATTGGCAGCGTCACGTCGCCGCGTAATCCAATATATAGTGGAAACTGGGGACAGAACGCACAATCACTCGTTGACTAGAGTGCCAAACTAGGCCGTCCATCGTATCTTCAAAAGAGATTCGCCCCGCCTCTTTCGAAGCGGGGCGACTTAATGGGCGGACGTAGCTCAACAGGATAGAGCGTGCGGTTCGTACCCTCAGGATGCCCGTTCGAGTCGGGCCGTTCGCGCCATCAAGAGGCCTCCCGTAAGGGAGGCCTTTTGTTTTGTAGCGCGGATCATGAGCTGAATCGAATCGGCTTGCAAGAATAAAAAAGCACTATTAAGTTACTTTTTATTCCAAATTCGTCGGAGCAAACGCTATGGGCCGGCCGGCCAAAAAAGGCCAGTCGGTGCCTCTTAAAGTGATGGTTCCCGAGCCCTTATGGAGCTATCTGACATTGCTGGCGGAAAAGACCGTCATTGGCGGTTCAGAGTCTGAAGTCGCACTGTTTTTATTGAAGCAACGGGTTATTGAATTGCAGCGCGAGAAATTTCACGAGGTGAATGCGCGCATTGAGGATGAAAACTAACGCCAATCCCCGTTATCCAACTTATCTTTCCACAGGCTCGCTGAGCCGCCAAACACAAACGCCCTTGCGCTTCCCCTCTACCGTGACCCGCCCGCGCGCGGCCTGCATTCGCAGCGAATGAATGAGCCGCCCGGCGATGGAATGCGCCAACACCTTGTCGCCCGCGTCGAGACCCTTCCGGCGCATGGCGTATAAAGCCAGCTCTTGCGTCGTCATCGGTCCGTGCTCGCGCAAGGCTTCCTCGCACAACTCCCATTTCTCGCGATGTTTGAAGATGCGATGCACGTCGAGATAAGCGGGGAAGGCTTTGGGATCATCCGCAGCGAATATTTTCATTGCCGCCGTGACGTGCGCCAAGTCGGCGCGAGCCTGCTCTAGCTGGCGCTCATAGAGTTTGATGACGGCAATGATTTCGTCGCGCTTTCTGCGCAGCGTAGTGACAGTGCGAATCTCGGCCATGCCGAGAAAATAAGTCATTGCCGGTTAAATCGCTTGTGGCGTTTGCGCCATAATACCGGGATAGTCGAGGCGATCGATCGCGCGCGCAAGCTGGCGCACCACCGCCGCTTCTTTGTAAAGCGCGATGACGAGCGTGTAGATTGGCAGTTGCGCGTCTGCGTTCAGTCGGCCGACGGCGTCTCGCGCCTCAAAGCTCGCGGCGCAAGCGAAGAGCCTGAGGAAAACATTCGCGAGAAAGGCGCCGGCGAGAAACAGTTCGCACCCAAGCCGCGCGAAAGTGAAAGGCGCAAAAAGACAAGCGACCAGCGCGAACAGCGCGAAGATGAGATAACTGAGCGGCCGGCGCCGCAGGCATCCCCGCACGCATAATTCATTGTCGACGCGCTCGGCAAGAAAGGCGGCGCTGCGGGCGGCGTCCGCCGGATTGGCGCGCCGCACGGCCTCGATGAAGCGTGTGCGCGTCGTCACAGCGAAGAGCGGCCGGCCCTTCGCGGCGCGCGCCGCGCTCATCAATCGAAAAACGCCGCTGCCGCTCGGAGCGAAGAGCCACAGCACGCCGCGCGGCGCGTTACGCAGACGGGCGTAGCCGCGATTGGCGGTCACGACGCTGGAGGCGGCGAGTTCGACCGGATGGTCGATGAATTCAACGTCGAGATAATCCGCAAGCGCGCGATAGAACACGTCCTCCGGGACGATGCCCTCGGCGAGCAACGCCTCGTCGGCGCAAACGCCCTGACGCCGCGCCGTCGCCGCCGCATATTGCAGCGCCTCCTCCGGCACGCCGTAATTGGCCAGAAAGGCGATTTCGACCGGCGTCGCCCGCGCGGCGGCGGCCGGGCGTCCGAGCGTTTGGCGGCGCGCGAGGGGTGAATCGGGGGGCGGCGCACGGCGGCGCTCGAAAAGACGGAGATCGTCCTTGATCTGCGTGGCGGACGAAGCAAAACTATCGACCGGAGCCAAACTCATGCAATAAATCCGACAACGCAACAGCTTGAAAGCGACTATCGCCCCTCAGCAAAGGCTATGCAATAATCTTATGCATATTTTCAACACGTCAGATCGACACGCCGCCGCCGGCGCCCTTGGCGCGGCCCTCGTCTTCGTCCTCTTGTGGTTTTGGCTTGCGCCGACGCAGGCGGCCGAGGCACCCTCGGCTCCGGTCACGGAAGTCGCGCCAGCGGCAAACGCGCCCTCTTTCTGGGACCCCAACCGCGCGCCGGAGAAACCGGATCTCTCCGGCCTGCGAAAAATCCGCTTTTTGACGGAAGATGACTATCCTCCGTTTAATTTTCTGCTCGCGGACGGTCAGATCGCGGGATTCAACGTCGATCTCGCCCGCGCCATCTGCGTCGAGTTGGACATTGTCTGCACGATTCAGCGCCGGCGGTGGGAGTTGCTCGTTCCCGCGCTCAACGACAATAGCGGCGATGCGATCATCGCTTCGCTCGCGATCAACGACGACACCCGCAAGGAGGCGGATTTCACCGCCCCTTATCTGCTGACGCCGGGACGATTTGCGATGATGGCCGACACGACTTTGAAGTCGGCCTCGCCCGCCGTGCTGGGCGACCGGCCGGTCGCCGTGGTCGCGGGCTCGCGGCACGAAGCCTTCCTCAAGGCCTTTTATCCTCAGGCGACGCTCGTTTCTTTCGAAACCCCCGCGCTGGCGCGCGACGCTTTGAAGAAGGGTCGCGTTCAAGCGGTCTTCGGCGACGCCATCTCGCTCTCCTACTGGCTGAACGGGGCTGAGGCCGGCGGTTGCTGCGTCTTTAAAGACGGGCCTTTCATCGATCCGAAATTTTTCGGCGAGGGCGTCGGCATCGCCGTCAAGAAAGGCAATGCGCCGCTGCGCCGCGCGCTCGATTACGCGTTGGCGCGTCTCGCCCAGCGCGGCGTCTTCGGCGAGCTCTATTTGAAATATTTTCCGGTCGGACCGTTTTGATCAGAGACGCGCAAGCAATTGCGCAATCGCGCCGCGAACCGTCTCGAGCGCGGCGCTGAGGCGTTCACGCGGGGCGGAAGCGACGCGGTCGCCGGCGCGCAGCGCCTGCTCATAGGCCTCCGCCGCGCGCCCCACCTGGAAAGCGCCGATGGCGCGCGACGAGCCTTTCAGTGTGTGGACAAGCTCGACCCGCCAGACGGCCTCTTCCGCAGCGATCGGCTCTCCCAGCCGCTTGGCGAATTGCGCCGCCTGAGCATCGAAGAGCGCCAGCAGTTCGCGCTCCAAATCATGATCGCCGAAGGTCTGCCGCGAGAGATGAACGAGATCGATCGGCGGCTCCGCAGCCGCGCCGGCGCCCGGCTCCGCCTCAAGAGCCAAAACCATCAACTTCGCGGACTTGACCATCGGCGGCTCCTCTCGGGCGCTCGGCGTCCGATGCGTCCCGAAACGAGACAAGAGCGACGCGACCCGACGCCGCGCGCCAAACGGCCAAACCCTTGCGACCGCCTGATCCGCAAGAGACTCGCGCCCAATTCTGAAGGCCGCGTTAACGAAGTTTATGAATACGCCGGAACCACATGTTTCAATTGCCGGTGATGGGCTGTAAAGTTTGGTTAATCTTTATTCACCGGGAGGCGCTTAACGAGCCGCCCCGGCGAAGTCGGCCGGGCGAGGGGCGCCTGTGCCGCTTGGAGACAGCGCAATGGCGAAATCGGGAAAGATCCAGGACGCGGCGTCCGCCGCTCTGACGGCGATCGAGGAGGCGCTTGATCTCGGCGTCCCCCCGGTCGCCAACGGAGGCGCGTCCGCGAGCGAGACCAAAAATGGGTCCGACGCCAACGCCAGTTCGAAGTCCGACGCCTCGGACCAGGAGAAGGCCGCGCCCATGCAGGTGAATGCGCAGGACCAGAATGCGAGAGCCGACAAGGCCAGGGAGTCGGCCCGCCTTCAAGCCCAGGCCGCCGTGGTCGCGCCGTCCTTCGCGCCCGCCAATGACGATCGCCGCACGGTCGGCGAGCTGCGGCAGGCTCTGCAGATCAAGCCCAACCGCTCGATCATGGCGCTGACCTTCGCCTCGATCGCGCTCTGGGCCGCCTGCTGGGTATTGTACGTCTATTTCCACCAGGGCGAGATCGTCGACGCCGATGGCTCGCTGCTCGCGCCAAAGCCGGTTCTCACGCTCGTGGCGCTCGTCGCGCCGATTATTTTCCTCTTCATCACCGGATTGATGGCGCGCCGCGCGCATGAAATGCGGCTGATCGCCAATTCCATGACCGAGGTGGCCATCCGCCTCATCGAGCCGGAAACCATCGCCACCGAACAGGTCGTATCCCTGTCTCAGGCCATTCGCCGCGAAGCGGCCTCGATGGGCGATGGAATCGAGCGCGCCTTGGCGCGGGCCGGCGAACTCGAAGTCATCGTGCGCACCGAGGTCACCAATCTCGAACGTTCATACACCGAGAATGAACGCCGAATCCGTCTTCTGATCGATGAATTGACGCGCGAGCGGGAGGCGATCGTCGTCAACGCCGACAACGCCCGCACCGCGCTGTTTGGCGCGCGCGACGCGCTCTCTCAGGAACTCGCGACGACTTCGGCGCATCTCGCCGAAGCCGTGAGCGAGGCCGGCGCGCGCGTCGCCTCCTCGCTCGGCTCCAAGGGCGAGGAGATCAGGCTCGCGCTCGAACAGGCCGGCGACGCATTCGAGTCGACGCTATCGAGCCATGGCGAAAAAGTTGTCGGCGCGCTGGACCAAACCGGCGACGAGGTCGCCCGGAAAATCGCGGGCGCAAGCGACGACGTGAGCCGTCGCTTCGTCGAAGGCGTCGAAGAGGTCGGCCACAAGCTGCAAACTACCGGCGAGACGCTCGCCGTCGATTTCGGCGTGCGCGGCGCCAATATCCTGGAGCGCCTCGAGGAGCTCGGCGCGAGCTTCTCCGAGTCGATCGGCGGCCAGGGCGAGCGGCTGGTCGTCCGCCTCGCCGAGACGGGCGGCGCCATTCGGGAAACCATCGAGACGCAAGGCGGCGCGCTCGACCGATCGCTTGCTGAGACGCAGGAACGCCTCTCGGCGCGCGTCAGCGAACATGTCGACAACGCCAGGGCGACGTTCGAGACGGCGGAAACCCGCATCGTCGGCCTGCTCGAAGATACGCACCAGAAGGCGCAAAACGAGTTCGAACTGCGCAGTCAGGCGCTGCACGACGCCATGTCGCGCAGCCTGAACCAGAGCTCCGCCGCGCTCATTGAGCAGGTGGACGCCATGCAGGCGCGCTTCGTCGCCGTCGCAAGCGAAGCCGTATCGGCTATCGGCCAGCACGGCGACCGCGTCAATGAAACGCTCGTGGACAGTCTGCAATCATTCGAGCAGACCGTGCTTGGCCGCGGCGACGAAGTGGCGGAGCGCATCGCCGAGCGCGGCGCCCAGATCGAGTCGACGCTCGCGGATCGGCTCGCGGCGTTCGAGGACGCCGTCGTGCGCAACAGCGCGGAAGCCGCGATGCGCGTCGCCGAACATGGCGACCGCGTCAGCACTGCCCTCGCCGACGGCGTCGCCGCCTTCGAAGAGACCTTCGCCCACCATGGAGAGGATGTCGCCGCCCGCATCGCCGAGCATGGCGAGCGCGCCGCGACGACCGTCGCGACGCAACTCGCTGCCTTCGAAACGGCGGTCGCGCGCCACGGCGACGAGATCGCGTCGCGCGTCAGCGAGCATGGCGAACGCGCCACCTCCACGCTTTCCGCTCAGCTCGCAGCCTTTGAGGACGCGGTCACGCGTCATGGCGAGGAAATCACCGCGCGGGTCAGCGAGCACGGCGAACGCGCCACGGCGGCGTTTTCGCAAGGGCTCGCCACTTTCGAAGATGTGGTGGCCCGACAAAGCGAAGACGTCGCCGCCCGAGTCGTTGACCGCGGGGAGCGCGCCGCCGCCGCCGTCGCCGAGCAACTTGCCGCCTTCGAAGAATCGGTTACGCGCAACAGCGAACAGGTCAACGGCGCCGTCGCGCAGAGCCTTGTCTCCATCGAAGATGTTTTCCTGCGCCAGGGCGGCGAGATTGCGCAACGCGTCGTCGATCACGCCGACCGCACCGGCGCCGAACTCGCCGAAAAGCTCGCCGCCTTCGAAGATCTCGTCGCGCGCGCGAATGAGGAAACCTCCGCCCGTGTCTTGGAAGAAGGACGGCGCATCGCCGCTTCGTTCGCGAACGGCGTCGGTTCCTTCGAGGACTCGGTCAAGAGCCATAGCGAGAGCGTCGCGTCCATTGTCGGGGAGCACGCCAAGCGCGTCGACGAATTGCTCGGCGAACGCATGACCGCGCTCGAGAACGCAGGCATGTTGGTCGCGCAGACCATGGAGACGACGCGCGAGCGCGCGTTGCAGGACTTCGAGACGCATGGCGCGGCGCTGCGCGCCAATCTTCGCCAGAGCGTCGCCGACGCCGCCGCGGCGCTCGCCGAAAACGCCGACACGATGCATGAACGATTTTCAACGACGGCCAGCGACGCCGTGCTCGCGATCGCGACGCAGGGAGAGCGGCTGCACGAACTTTTGACCGACAAGCTCGGCGCTTTTGAAGACTCCGTTCTGGCGCAGGGCAAAGAGGTCGTGACGTCGCTCGCCGGTCATGGCGAGCGCATCGCCTCGACGCTCGGCGAACAGTTGACCCAGTTCGAACATGCGCTGCTGAGCGAGGGCGGCGAAATCGCCGACCGCGTCGGCACGCACGCCGACCGATTTAGCTCCGACGTCGCGCAGCGCCTCAACCTCGTCGAAGAGATTATCGGCGGCCAGGGCGCGCAACTCGTCGACCGCCTCGCGACGCGCACAGAGGACGCGGCGGCGCGCCTCGACGCGCAAACGCAGAAATTCGCGCATGAAATCGACGACCGGCTGCAGTCGCTCGACCAGACCATCCGCACGCAGGGAGGCGCGCTCGTCGAGAGATTGTCCGCGCAGGTCGAACACTACAACTCCCGCATCGGCGACAATTCCCGGCATTTCGCCGATGAAGTCGACGCGCGGCTCGCGGAGATCGACGAAACGATCGAAAGCAAGGGCGGCCATCTCGTAGAAAAGCTCGGCGCCCGCGCCATGGACATCGCCTCGACGATGTCGAGCAAGATCGAAGCCTTCGAGAGCGTCACCAACGTGCGCGCCAAGGAGGCGGCCGACCGCATCGACGAGCTCGTCGGGCGCGTGGACGCGGGACTGGGCGTCGGCGGCCAAATGCTTCAGGACGCGCTCACCAAACATGCGCAGGAGGTTGCGCGCGTGATGGGCGATGGCGGCCGCGAAGTCGCCGAAGCACTCGACGCCAAACTGAAGGACGTGGACTGGATGCTGCTGTCGCGCTCCAGCGAACTCGCGCAGACGCTCGCTTCCAAGGCGGACGAGATCAATGAAACCTTGGGTGGACGCGCCAAGGAGCTGGAGACGACGCTCGACGGACGTATCGAACTTTTCGAAAAGAGAGTCGTCGAGCGGCTCGGCGCGGTCTCTTCCGAACTCGACGAGCGCGGCCGCGTCGTCATCGACACGATCAGCGCCCGCCTGCAGGACATCAACGAAACGCTGGCGGGCGCCCGCCGCGAACTCGACACGACGTTGCATGCGCGCACCGGCGATCTCGGCCAGACATTGACGGACCGCGTCGCCGAGATCAGCGGCGCGCTCGACGCGCGTTTGCAGCAGATGCAGGCGGTTCTCAACGAACGCGGCGGTGCCGTTACGCATGAATTGACGAGCGTCGGCGAACTCGTCGCCAACGCCATCGAGAGCCGCGGCGCCGCTATCGTCGCGCATCTGGGCGACAAGCGCGACGAGTTGACGAAAGCGCTGGACGGCTCGCGCGAGGCGCTGACCCAGGCGCTCGACGCCGGAGCGCAATCCTCCATCACCGCGCTCGTCGCGATGAACGACAAGATCCGTGCCGAATTGCCGACGGTGCTCGACAAGCTCGGCCAGACAAACACGTCGCTCCAGGCCATCATCGACAAGACGGGCGGCAATCTCGTCAATCTCGAACGGGAGCTCGGCAAACGGCTCAGCGAATTCCATGGCGCGCTGGGAGACGCCACCAGTCAGGTTCAGCAGATCAGCGCGGTGGCGAGCGGCACGATGCGCGACGCTAACGCCATCGTCGAAGCGCTCGACGACCGTCAGCGCTCCTTGGCGCAAAGCGCCGAGAAATTGGCGCAGAGCCAGCAGGCGCTCGATCAGGTTATGGAGGCGCGCCGCCGTTCGCTCGAAGAACTCGTGTCGCTCATCGAAGGCAGGCGCGCGGATTTCGAGAGCGCCATGACGAACTTCACCGATCTGATGGATCAGTCGTTCCGCTCGATCGAGGCGCGCTCGCGCGACGTCGGCGGCGCGCTGAACGACACGACGAAGCAGACCGCCGATTTGATCGAGTCGCGCTTCGCCAATGTGCGCGCCGTCGCCGAAGGCGAACGGGAGCAGACCTCGGAGGCGCTGCGCGCCACATTTTCGCAAGCCAATGAAGAGATCAACCGTCTGTTTGGCGAAGCGCGAACGAAGTTCGACTCCGCCGCCGAGGAAATCCGCGGCCTCGCGCGCGACATCCATCGCGAGATCGAGGAGACGCGCGAAGAAGTGCGCCGCGGCGCGACCGAATTGCCGCGCGAAACCGCCGAGCAGGCGGCGGCGCTGCGGCGCGTCGTCGGCGATCAGGTGAAAGCGCTCAACGAACTCACCGACATCGTCGCGCGCTCGGGCCGCGTCTACGACATCGCCGAACAAAACGCGCCGGCGCCGCGTCGCGCCACTTTTTCCGATCAGGCCGCGCGCCCTGACCTTGCGAAGCTGCGCCCCGCTCCGACAGCGGCGCTGCGCGTCGCCGAACGCGCCACAGAGCAGATGCGCGAACCGAACGGCGGTTGGCTGAGCGACCTGCTCGCGCGCGCCTCCTTCGATGACGCGCCGCAGCCGCCGACGCGCGCCGCCGCCCGGCCGGCGGTCACGACCGGCGCGCTCGACAGCCTGACGCTCGATATCGCCCGCATGGTCGACAACGCCGCCGTCGCGGAGCTGTGGCGCCGTTATCAGCGCGGCGAGAAAGGCGGGCTCTTCGGTCGCCGTCTCTATACCGCGCAAGGTCATCAGACGTTCGAGGAAATCCGCCGCCGCTATCGCGTCGATCAGGAATTCCGCGGCACCGTCGATCACTACATCCGGCACTTCGAGGATCTGCTCGTCGAAACCAGCCGGGGCGATCGCGACGGCTCGAAGGCGCTCGACCTGTTGACGGGCGACGCCGGCAAGGTCTTCACCATGCTGGGACATGCGGCTGAGCGTTTCGAATAGCGCTCAGCCCTGCTCCACGCTCTCGGGCGGCGCGGCGCCGATGCGCGCTTCGAACGCCGCTTCCGCGCGCAGGCTGTCGAGATCGCGGCCGATGGTCGCGACGGCGAGCTTGCGGTCGCCTTTGAAATAGGCGACGGCGCAATCACCCGAAGCCGGATCGCCGGAAATCTCCAGCCGATCCCACGCCGCCGCATGGCCGACATAGGCGATCGTTTGGTCGTAGTGCTGGCTCCAGAAAAACGGCGCGGCGTCGAACCGTTCCTTACGCCCGAGCATGTTGCGGGCGACGGTCTGCCCTTGCCGCTCCGCCACGACCCAATGCTCGACGCGAATGCGCTCGCCGGTGATCTTATCGGGCCAGCTTGCGATGTCCCCTGCCGCGTATACGTCCGGCGCGCTCGTCTGCAAATATTCGTCGACGAGCACGCCATGATCGACGGCGAGGCCCGCCGTCTCGGCGAGCGCCAGATCGGGCTTCACGCCGACGCCGATGACGACAAGATCGGCCTCGATGGTCGCGCCGCTTTTCAGCGTCAGAATGCTGTCGCCGATTTCCGCAGCCGTATCTTCGAGATGGAAGATCACCCCGTGGGCTTCGTGCAGTTTCCTCACATGCGCGCCGATCTCGGGGCCAAGAATGCGCGCCATCGGAATCGCTTCCGGCGCGATCACATGCACGTCGAGACCGCGCGCGCGCAGGGCCGCCGCAACTTCGAGGCCGATGAAGCTCGCGCCGATCACCGCGACACGGCGCGCGCCGGCGCAGGCGGCGATCAGCCGATCGGCGTCGGCGAGCGAGCGCAGATAATGCACATGCG
>CAZCJY010000022.1:0-6815 GCA_964498975.1 uncultured Methylocystis sp. | reverse complement strand
TCATAAGAAAGAGTCGCGCCGTCGTCGAGCGTCAGTCGTTTCGCCGCCGCGTCGAGGGCTTCGGCGCGCCGTCCGAGGCGCAATCGCACGCCCTGGTCGCGGTACCAGGCGGGATCGCGCAGCGGCAGCCATTCCGGCTGCGCCGTTCCGGCGAGATAGTCCTTCGACAGATTGGGGCGGTCGTAAGGTTCGGCGGAATCGGCGCTGATCATCTCGACGATGCCGTCATAGCCTTCCGCGCGCAGCATCTGCGCTGCGGCGAAGCCGGCGGCTCCCCCGCCGACGATGACCACGCTTCGCGGCGCGTCTGCCGCCTTCGGCGCGCTCGGAGCCGCCTCCGGCAGTCTCCCTCGCGCGAAGACTTTTCCATCCGCAGTTTCGACCCGCCATCGGCGCAGGGCGTCAAACGCCGGGGCGCGCAAGGCGCGGCCGCTGCGCAGGCTGAAGCAGGCGTGATGCCATGGGCAGCGGATAGCGCCGTCGACAACGAGCCCGTCTTCGAGCGGCCCATGGTAATGCGTGCAATGCGCGCCGATCACGAAGAATTCGTCGCCTTGGCGCACCATGATCGCGTCCTTGCCGGCGACATGGCCGCGCAATGGGACGCCCTGTGAGATTTGGTCCGGCGAGACGCCAAGCGAGAAATCGGGACCCAGCGGCTTCTGTTGCGCATCTTCTCCCATGCCGTCTCCCCCTCGCGCCGACAATAGGTCTGGCGTCGATTATTTTTTACGCATTATTAGAGATTAGAGACGGGTCATCAGCTGGACAAGCGGCCGAGGGCGGCTGCGGAAGCCGAACTGATTCGCGCCGACGATCGCTTGACGCGCTTTGTGTCGATGTTCCAACCCAACAAAAATCAATTGCTGTCTTCCTATTCGAGGTCGAAATTGTGACATTCTAGACACAGTTATCGAAAACAGAATGTGTCAAGACTAATTTTGCCTAGTACTTAGGCAATTGCGTGGACGTTAGACTTGAAGAAACCCGGAGTCGCGGGTGATATCGGTCAAGTTTCGCCTTCCCGACCGGAGTTCCGCCATGAAGTGGTTCCATCTCGCCGCCGTTTCTGCTGCAGCCCTTGCGACCAGCACGGCATTCGCGGCCGACGCCAGCCTCACAAAAAAGGCTCCGCCTCCGCCGCCGCCGATGTGGATCGACACGCTGGCTATTGACGGCTACATCGAGGGCGGCGTGGCGGTTAACTTCAACCAGCCCTTCAACAAGGTCAACTGGGGCCATCTATACACCGACCGCGCCAACTGGCCGACGTTCAACGGCGCCGTGCTAACCATACAGCGGCCGATTGACCCGAAGGCGGAAGGCTACGACTTTGGCTTCAAGTTCCAGGGCCAGGTCGGTATGGATATGCGTTACAACCATTACCTGGGGATCTTGGACTACGCCATCCCGTCCCGCACGCAGATCGGACCGATTGAGGCCAACCTGCAAGCGCATCTTCCCTGGGTCAGCCCGATTTCCCAAGGTGGCGTCGACATCAAGGTCGGCCTGTTCCCGACCCTCAATGGCGCTGAGGTGATCCCTGCGAAGGACAATCTCTTCTACAGCCACTCCTACATCTTCAATTTCGGGCCGTTCATTCACACCGGCGTGATGGCGACGACGCATGTCAATGACTGGCTCGACGTGTATACGGGCGTCACCAGCGGCGTGAACACGAGCCTCGGCTGGCCTGGCGACAACAACGCCGCCGCCTCGTTCCATGGCGGTTTTGGCTTCACCCTGCTCGACGGCAATCTGACCATCCTGGCGATTACGCATACGGGCCCGGAGAACGCGAGGCAGACAGACCCGCTCGGCGTCGGCTGGCCGACTGGCTTCACCGGCGTCCCGTTCACTCCGGGCGGTTGGCCACCGCCAACCACGGCGGGCTGGCCCTTTAACCAGGGCGGTTTTGGGGCGCCTGGCCTCTGCGCCTGCGATGTCAACTCGGCGATACGCTCGTTCAACAATCTGACGACGACCTGGAAGCCGACCGAGAATCTGACGCTCATCACCGACATGAGCTTCATGTTGGAAAGCGGATGGAACCCCAGCTCATTCGGTCTGCCGCAGAAGGCCTGGAACGCCGCCAACGCGATCACCGGCACCGGCTTCTGGGGAGCGGCGCCGGCCTATCCGATGGGCGCGCGCGCCTTCGGCATCGCCCAATATGCGTCCTATAAGATCAATGACATCTTCAAGGTCAACGCCCGCGTCGAATACTTCCGCGACAATAACAACTTCTTCGTCGCCGGCTTCCCGGGCTATTTTGACTCGGTCAATCTTTTTCATGGCTTCTGGTGCCCGTCGTGCATCAGCCGGAACCTGGGCGTGGGCGTCTTCGCCAATACGCCTGTCTACACGGGCACGAGCTATCTCGCGCTCACGCTCGGCGCGACGATCACGCCGGAACTCCCGAAGCTGCCCTACGTCACCGGGCTGATCCTGCGCCCCGAGTTCCGCTGGGACACTTCGGTCAATGGCACCACGCCGTTCTTTGGCCGCAACGGGCAGTTGAGCTCGTCGCAGGGCATGTTCAATATGGACGTAATTATTCCCTTCACGCTTCTCTAAGGCTGATCCCCAAGAAGCCTGGACTAAAGACGCCGCCCGGTTCGCCGGGCGGCGTTTTTATTGCGCCCGCTCCTCATTCGCCTGATCGCGTATGACGATCTCGACGTCCGCGTCCTTGGTCGATTGAACCTTGAAGGCGCCCTGATAGGTCTTGCCCTCGTGACGCGCGATGGCGACATATTCGCCCTCCGCCAGCACCAGCGAGGGAAAGGCGCCGATCAGTTCGCGGATCACGTCGCCGCCTGGCGTGAGCACCGAGAAGCTGGTGTTGGCGAGCGCCTCGCCGCCCGGTTGCTTCACCAGCTTCAGCGTCATCGTCGCCGCGCGATGGCGCAACGTCGCTTCGATCAGCTTGCCGGCCGGCACTTTCAAATCCGCCGTGACGACGGAGTTGGTGGCGTTGGCGCCGCCCTGCGCGCTTTGCCCCGTGTCGAGCAAGGTCGACACGACATGATAGGAGCCCTCCGGCAGGCAGATGACGTCGTCGGCCTTGGCGTTGGCCAGAACCAGCTTGGCTTCGGAATTGCCGCGCTCCGGCACATAAATGGAGATCGACAGTCGCTGCGCCGGAATCTTCGTCTCGCCCAGCTTGTCGATCAGCTTCAGCCCACCAGCGTTGAGCGCCACGCGTTCAAAAACGTTGCGGCCCTCGATCACCACCCGGCGCGTGACGCCCGCAAGGCCGTAGGCGGCATGAACGACATAGGATCCGTCCGGCAACGGCAGCGTCGGCGTCGCCTCCTCCGACTGCGCGACGAGCTTATGCGAACCGTCCGGCTGGGCCCGCTCCTCGAATACGCGCCAGACGACGCCGGAACGCACCGGCTGCTGATCATTGGCGCCGAGAGTCGCGGCGAGACGAAGCGTCGACAGACCCTCGACGCTCGATGGCGGCGCCGGCGCCGGCGTCTCCTGAGTCGGCGGCGCAGTCGGCGGACGGCTGCGCCGATGCTGCGCTTGCGCCTGCGCCGGGTCGGCGAGCGTCGCGCTGGCGAGCGCGGCGGCGATACAGCCGAAAGCCTTGATGGAGGACGTTTTCATGACCCGTTCTATGCCGCCGATCATGGCCTTTTGTCGATCCTCGCCGCCGTGAAGACCGCATGGATGCGCGCGATCGCCGCCGCTTCCAGCGCCATTGCGCCGGAAAAGCCGTCGCGGCGCGCAGACGCGTATGCCAGGTCGTCGCCCTGCGAGACGGGCTGGATAAGCGCCGGAACGCCAGCCGCGGCCGCGGCCAAAACAACCAGCGCCCGCGCCGCCTCGATCGGCGTGGCGCGAGGCTCGTCAAGCCCCATCGCGGCGCGTAGGCCCGCTTCGTCAAAAGCGAGCGCCGCAAGGCGCGGCGTCGCGCCGCCGTAGGCGTTGAGCGCCAAGACGGCTGCGGGTGTCCCGCCCGCGAAAGCGGCGATCTTTATCGCGTCGTCCGGCAGGCCGGCCTCGGCTTCCCGCACGGCCAGCTTCACGGCGAGCTGGCGCAGGTTTGCGCGCCCCTCGCAGCGCGTAAGAAGCACGCCATCGGGCGCGGCGCTGACGAGCGAGTCGAGGTCCGCCTCGATGAGGTCGCTATCCATGGGCGCGACTTCGACGAAGATTCGCGGCGCGCCAGTACTCGCCCGCGCGGCTGCGATGGCCGCCCGCGCAAGCGCGCGAGCGCGCCGTCGCGCATCTCCCTCAACGCAGAGCCCATGCCGCAGCAAAACCGTATCGGCGCCGCAATTGAGCGCGGCGGAAAAATCGCTGTCATCCTCAATACTTAAGATAAAACAGGACCGCATGCGCCTTTTCTCGGGCTCCGCCACAGCCGACCTTAAGTCTACATTTACCATAAATCGCCATATTCTTTCTCGGGACGGTCTCCCGCCTGGGAGGCTCTGGGGAAAGACGCGACGATGATCGTGCGCAGTTTTTTGCAATGGGCGCAAACAGCCTCGGCGGCGCAACGCGCGGAGGGCGCCGGCGCCCTCGCCCGCGCCTATCTTTATTCCAACCTGGACGATGGCGCGCGGCGCGAGGCGGAACTCGCGCTCACCACGCTTCTCGACGACGCCTCGCCGCTGGTTCGCAAGGCGCTCGCCGATAATTTCGCCAGCGCCGTCGATGCGCCGCGCGCCATCGTTTCGGCGCTCGCCAGCGACCAGTCCGACATCGCGACGCCTGTATTGTCGCGCTCGCCGCTGCTCACGGAGGCCGAGCTTATCGACTGCGCGGCGGTCGGCGACGCCTTCGCGCAAAGCGCCATCGCGCTGCGCGCGCGCGTTCCCGCGAGCGTCTGCGCGGCGCTGGCCGAAATCGGCGCGCGCGAGGCGGCGATCTCGCTCGCCGTGAATCCCGGCGCCGATCTCCCGGAATTCTCGATGCGCCGCATGATCGAACGTTTTGGCGACGACGGCGAAATGCGCGAGGCGCTGCTGGCGCGTCCCTGGCTGCCGGCGACCGTGCGCAACGATCTCGCCAACGCCGCCGCCGCCAGCCTCACCGCCTTCGTGCTCGACCGCGCCTGGCTCTCGAGCGAGCGCGCCGAGCGTCTCGCGCGCGAAGCCCGCGACAAGGCGAATGTCATCATCGTGACGGACGCAGCCGAACGCGACGGACGCCAGGGCGTGCGCGATCTCGTCGCGCATTTGCGGGCATCGCGTCAATTGACCGCAAGCCTCGTGCTGCGCGCCTTGCTGTCGGGCAATCGCGATCTCTTCGAAGCCGCGCTCGTCGAACTCTCGGGTCTGCGCGAAGACAGGGTCGCCGGTCTCGTGCGCGATTTTCGCGGCGCGGGTTTCGCGGCGCTTTATGCCCGCGCCGGCCTGCCGGAGAAGTTTCTGCCCGCCTTCCGCGCCGCGCTCGAAGCGCAACGCGAATATGGCGGCGTCAATGGCGCATGCGAAGCGCGCCTGTCGCTGGTGATGATCGAGCGCGTCCTCACCGCCTGCGAAGGGATCAATCAAGGCGAACTCGACAAGCTGATGGCGCTGCTGCGCCGCTTCGAGATGGAGGCGGCGCTGGAGGAAGCCCGCGCCGCCGCCGCGCATCTTTCCGCCGAAGCCGAGGCCCCGGCGTTCGAAGCGCCCGCCTATGCCGACGCCGCCTGGGATGAGACGACGTCGGCCGCTCCGATGATCGACATGAACGTGTTCGAAGCGGAGCTGCTGCGCGAAGCGGCGTAAATTCAATACCCGAACTGCTCCCTAAGAATCCGCTCCTCCAGCGAATGGCCGGGGTCGTGCAGCAGGATCAAGTCCGTGCCGTGATCCATCTCTATGTCGACGAAGGCGAGGTCGCGGAATTCGTCGTGGTCGGCGACGACCGACACCGGGCGTTTGGCCGCCTCCAGCACCTCGATGCGCACCTTGGCGAGGTCTGGCAATAATGCCCCATGCCAGCGGCGCGGCCGAAAGGCAGAGATCGGCGTCAAGGCCAGCAGCGGCGCGTCGAGCGGCAGGATCGGCCCATTCGCCGAAAGATTATAGGCGGTGGAGCCGGCGGGCGTCGACACCAGCACGCCATCGGTCACGAGCTCGGCCATGCGCTCCTGACCATTCACCAAAATCCGCAGCTTGGCGATCTGCGAAGTCTGGCGCAGCAGCGACACTTCGTTGATCGCATGGGCGGAGAATTCGTCGCCGCGCACATTCACCGCATGCATGAGCAGCGGATGGACGATCGAGGGCTTGGCTTCGGCGATCCGTTTGCGCAGGCCGCTTTCGCGATACTGATTCATTAGAAAGCCGACGGAGCCGCGGTTCATGCCATAAATCGGCTTGCCGGCCCCCATGAAGCGATGCAGCGTGCGCAGCATCAGGCCGTCGCCGCCGAGCGCCACGATGCAGTCAGCCTCCTCCGGCGGGCAGTCGCCATATTTCTCGACAAGGCGCGCGCGCGCTTCCTCGGCCTCCGGCGCGCCAGAGGCGAGAAAGGCGAGTTTGGAGCATGGCTTCTTCGACTGCTCTGCGGCGGCGCCCATCACACACTCCCCTCGCGTCCGCCGGCGGCCGCCGCGACCGTTCCCGCATACACCGCCGCGAGGCGCGAGAAAACGGCGGAATTCAACGCATTTTATGCAAATTCAAGAAAATTGATCAAAGCGAAGCGCTTACACATAGCCCAGCCCGGAATCGGCGAAGGAAGGTTCGGAGCTGACGCCCCATGTCGAAAGCAGCTTTTCTCGCGAGCTTTCTCGCCACGTTCATGACCATGGACACGTATTTTTTTGACGGCTCCACGACCCGCTTCGTGTGGCGCGAGGT
>CAZCJY010000021.1:13354-20185 GCA_964498975.1 uncultured Methylocystis sp. | reverse complement strand
TGCGCCCGCGCCATCGATTGGACGCTCGACCGTTTCGGCGCCCATGGCCTGCCGCTGATGGGTTCGGGCGATTGGGACGACGGCATGAACCTCATCGGCGACGACGGCCGTGGCGAGAGCGCGTGGCTCGGTTTCTTCCTGCATGGCATTTTGATCGACATGGCGCCGCTGTTCGAGGAGAAGGGCGACGCCGCCCGCGCCGCGCGCTATCGCGAACGCGCCGAGAAGCTGCGCGCCGCGCTCGATGAATGCTGGCGCGGCGACCGCTACATCCGGGCCTATGCCGACGACGGCCGCGAAGTGGCGCCGATGAGCGCCATGACCTCGTCCTGGCCGACGCTCGCCCGCGCCGTCGACGCGGCGCGCGGGCGTGAGGCGATCGAGAACGCGCTCGCCGTGCTGGGCCGTCGCAATCGCGTGCTGCTCGTTTCGCCGCCCTATAACGAGCATTCGAGCCCCTATCCGGGCCGCAGCGCCGAATATCCGCCGGGCGTGCGCGAAAATGGCGGACAATATTCGCATGGCGTGTCGTGGTTCGTCGACGCTTTGGCGATGCTTGGCGCGCAGGCCGAAGCGCAAGGCGACGCGCGGGTGGCGGAGGAACTGTTCCGCAAGGCGTTCGACACGTGGATAGCGATATCGCCGATTTCCAAGCTCGCGACGCCCGGAGAGGCCGACGTCTATGGCCTGCCGCCACATCAGCAACCCGCCGATGTTTATGAGGGCGTCGGCTATGAAGGGCACGGCGGCTGGAGTTGGTATACAGGCGCAGCCGCGCGCATGTTGTCGGCCGCCTACGCCATGCTTGGCCTCGAATTCGAAAACGGCGAATTGCGTCCGCGACCAGACGCGTTCCACCCGAAAGGCGAATTGCGTCTGGAGCGCGTCACTTATCGCGGCAAGATATTCGAAGCAGAAAAGCGGCGTCGCAGTTGATTCACGCGGCGGCGTTCCCAGGCCGCTTCAGATGAAGCGAATGACAGTCCAATGGAGCGCTCATGGGCGATCATGTCGTCACGCTCAACGCCGGCTCGTCGTCGGTGAAATTCGCGCTTTTCGCGGTTGACGCCGTTTGGCCGCGATTGATCGCGTCAGGCAAGGTCGAAGGCCTTGGCGCGACGCCGCGCTTCCGCGTGCGAGTCGTCGAGGGCGAAGCGATCGACATGCCGCTCGCCGCCCTCAATCACAAGGAGGCGATTGCGGACATTCTCAATTGGATCGAGCGCGCCTTCCCGGACATCTCGATCGGCGCCATCGGCCATCGCGTCGTGCATGGCGGACTCCATTTCGGCGCGCCGATCGTCGTCGACGCCGCGGCGCTATCGGTGCTTCGCGAACTCATTCCGCTCGCGCCGCTGCATCAGCCGCATAATATCGCTGGACTAGAGGCGGCGCATGAAGCCTTTCCGCATGTGCCGCAAATCGCCTGTTTCGACACAGCGTTTCATCGCGGACACGCCTTTGTCGACGACGCCTATGCGCTGCCATATTCCTACTATGAGCGCGGACTGCGGCGTTTCGGCTTTCATGGGCTTTCCTATGAATTCATCGCGCGACGGCTGCGCGCGATCGATCCGATCTGCGCCGAAGGCGCCGTCGTCGTCGCGCATCTCGGCAATGGCGCTTCGCTTTGCGCCATGAAGGGTGGGCGCTCAGTCGCTTCGACCATGGGTTTCTCCGCGCTCGAAGGCCTGCCGATGGGCACGCGCTGCGGGCAGATTGATCCCGGGCTGCTGCTTTATCTCATGCAGAGCGAAAAAATGACGGCCGAGGAGCTGAGCCAGCTTCTTTACGAGCGCTCCGGCCTTCTCGGCTTGTCCGGCGTGTCGCATGACATGCGCGCGCTTGAGGCTTCGAACGAGCCGCGCGCGCGCGCGGCGATCGATTATTTCGTCCATCGCATCAAAATCGAAATCGCCGCGCTTGCGGCGACGATCGGCGGACTCGACGCGCTCGTCTTCACCGCCGGCATTGGCGAGCGGTCGGCGCGCGTGCGCGCCGGCGTTGTCGTCGGCCTCAACTGGCTCGGCCTTCAGCTCGACGCCCAGGCCAACGCGCGCGACGACTCGATTATTTCCGGCGCCGAATCACGCGCGCCGGTGTTCGTCACGCCGACCGACGAAGAAGCGATGATCGCGCGCCATGCGATCGAAACAGCGGGACTCGCCCGCGTCGCCGCTTGATCGAAACAGCGACGGCGGCCGAGTCGCGATGACTGCGCCGCTTCGATCAGAATCTGACCGCCGCGACGCGATCTCCTTTAACGAGAGTCAAATTTGCGGAATAGGCGGAAATTGATTGACCGACGAAGGCGTTGCCGTCAAAATGAATTGATTATTCCGTCGGATAGATGGTTTGCTCACGCGCCGATGGCCGGTCCAATCAAAAGTCGTTGTTGAGACCTTGGCTATTGCTGCGTGGACCGAGGTCGTCGTGGTCAACCTCAGAATTGACAATAGCCCATTGGCTGAGAAGCGGTCTCCATTGGCCGCTATTGCGCGGCGTCTCCCTCGAGCGGCGTCGCCTGATCATCTTACTTTAGTTGGACTGTTCGGCGCCATGCTGGCGGCGGGCGGCTTCATCGCGAGTCGTTGGTCGAACTGGTTCTTGACGATCGTCGCGCTGGGGCTGTTTCTAAATTGGTTGGGGGACTCTCTCGTCAGCGCGGTTGCTCGACACCGTAGCGTCGAGCGCCCGCGCTATGGCTATTTCATCGATAATTCCGCCGACCTCATCTCCCAAACGCTGATCATTATGGGACTGGGTTTGTCTCCCTATTTCACGATCGGCTCCGCGTTGCTCGTTCTATCCCTTTATCTCCTCGTCAGCTCATACAGATATCTGCACGTGGTCATCCAACGCGCGCGCCAGCTCTCATATGGTGGATTGGGCGCGACCGAGCTGCGCCTGCTAGTGGCGGGCTGGTCGCTGTTTGCCGCCTGGTCGGGGCCCGAGATCGCAAGGGGCCGACTCTTCTCTTTTGTAGCGCTCGACGTTGTCGTCGGCGCGTCGTCGCTGTTCGCCTTCCTGGTTTTTCTCTTCATTGTCCGCAACGATCTTGCGCGCATGCGACTGGAGGAGAAATACGCCGATAGTGACGGAAGCGCGGAACGAGCGAATGACGGCGTCGGACTTTCTTTCCTGTCTGACGCCGCGCTATCCGCGCGCCGTCCGATCTCGAAAAACCGATAGAAAGTCCAGCCGTAGACGCGGGGCGCATATCGCGCGCCGCGTCAGGGATGTTTTTCATGAAATAACATATGGTTAAAAAATCATAGCAAGCTTTTGGCGATCATTCAAAATGCGCGGACATCGAGATCGGCGAGCCGCCGACTCCGCCGATCTCGCATTTGTAGGCGTTATATCACCAGAAGCGCCGACGATAGAAAGCTCTTCCGCTCCACTGGCCGCCGCGTCGGCAACCGCCCCAGGGCCCCCGATGTCCATAAGGTCCGCAGCCGCCGTACACCAAAACCACGGAGCTCTCGGAGGAGTCCTGAGGTTGAACCGGCATAGCCTGCGCCGCGTCGGGCGCAAACGAAAAAGCGAGGCACGTGCTGAACGCAGCAGCGCCTAGTAGGGACTTAAACGTCATATCGACCTTCTTTCGTTCTGATTTGCTTACGGGCTCTGCTGACCTTTCGGCTGGAAAACACTAAGGCCAAGCTGTTTCGAGAGCTATCGCAAAACGGCGGACATGGTGAAGGGTTCGGCGGCGAGGGCTGAGCCGGGCCGGGATTCCCCATGGCTTCGTGTGAACGGCGCTCGTTTGTCGAATGTTCTGCGATGCTTCCTGAAATCGTCAGCGAAACGATATTTCGACGCGGTGAAAGATGCTCGACGTCTGGCGCACACTAATCGAAACCGCGCGCGACGCTCGTCCTGTGGGTTGTGCGCTTTGCGCTGACCTCGAGCACAGGAACGAGAGCCTGGTCGATAGACGTCGAAGGCAATTCCGTTGATCGACCCTTCGGCCAGCGTCGGCGCTAATTTGTCCAACAAAGAAAAAGCCCGGCCATAATGGCCGGGCTCCTGTTCAGCGCTTGGGATGCCTTGGGTAATGCTCAGTATTTCGCATACACCGGCGCGGGAGCGCCGAAGTTGAAGTGATAGTTCAGGCCCGCGCGGATCGTGTGGAAACGCGTGCGGTTGTTGACATTGTTGAGGCCCCAGCCCGGGTTGAACGCCCAGAGCCAGCCGTTGTTGCTGTTGGAGCCGCTGATCTCCGTATAGAGATATTCGGCCTTGACCGACCAATTCGGCAGGGAAACGAACCTATACTCGGCGCCGGCGCCGGCGGTCCAGCCCGTCTGCACGGCGCTGTTCTGGTTGAACCAGCCATTGCGCTGCACTTCGCCGTAAGCGAAGCCGCCCGTGCCGTACACCAACAGCTGCGGGCTGAGCAGCGTCACGCCGAGACGGCCGCGAACCGTGCCGAACCAGTTGAGGCTCGCCGTGGTGGCCGGACCGCCGAAGCCGAACAGCCAGCCCCAATTGTCTCTGCCGGCGCCAGAGCCGATGCTGGTGCCCTGGAAGTCGGTTTCGGCGCCCACGACGAACATCGGGGTGAGCTGGTAGTTATAGCCGATTTGACCGCCGCCGACGACGCCGGCGCGGCTGCCGCCGCGATTGTTCCAACCCCAGTTCCCCGCGTTGGAGGAATTGCTGTCGTAAAAGCCGACGCCGAAGTTGAGACCGGCGTAGAAGCCAGTCCAGGTCATGACCGGCGGAGGCGGCGGGGGGGGCGGCGCCTTGTAGGACGGAAGGTCGGCCGCAAACGCGGCGCCGACGCTCAGAGCGGCCAAGGAAATAGCCGCAATCAAACCAATCTTCTTCATCGTCTTGCCCTTGTTCGCTTTCAGCCGTTCAAACCGATGACTTGGGGGGTCCGTGGCTCGTCGGTGAATTGGATTACGATGTTTGCAACGCTGCGTGCATTTGTGTTGGTCTTCAAGCCGCAATTGAACCTATTGAGCTCATTTTCAGTCAGTGTTGCAGCTGGGCCACATCTAAATGGTGACAAATGTCAAGAATCCGGACTCAGTCGGCTTGACGACTGTGTTGCTTCCCGTTCCGGCTTTTTGACCGCCCGGCAGCGCGACGACGACACCTTTCCTCGGACAGCCTCATGTCTAAATCGCGCGCGCAAGAGGGGGCTAGGATCGCGGTGCGCTCGCCCGGTGGCGATAGCGTAGGGAAACCGCGCCGATTGTTGCGCGAAGCCGCCGAGCGGTTTCACGGCGTCCGCGCGCCTCCATAGCGTGAGAGCGGACAGGATTTCCGACGCGCTTATCTCGGCGATCGGTCGCGCGCCGATGGCGGGGTTGGCGAGACTCAAGAGCCATTCGAGCTTCGCCAGCGTCCGGCCCGGGGTCGCGGCCTTCGGCCAGCAAGCGTCTGGCGTCTTCACGCGCCGCGCGCCTCCACAGCGCCGCCGGATGGTGATTTGGTGCGCAAGAGGGAATCGCACTCTTAGTATAACTATTTGTTCTACAAATATAATTTTAGATGGAAAAAATTTGTGTCCGCATCGATACCCGCTCACCCAAAATTGGCGGAGGTTCGGTTCCCGCAAGCCACTAATTTTCAGTGATTTTCTGGCTAGCCTAGCTATTAGGTCTATCAGCATCCTCCGCTTCATTGAAGAGCCGCCTCTCGGGCGGCTCTTTGAGTTTGATGATCGCCATCTTCAACGGCGATGCGATCCCTGCGCGCGTCCGTTCGACGATCGTTGCCGATGTTGGGCCGGCGCTTCATCGCGGTCTTCGTCTGTGATCTCCCGGCACACGACTTTCCCATCGAGTGGGAGGGCTTGCAGCATGATGTTGAAGCCGCCGCCGTCCTTGTGCGGGAACACCAATCCGACGTTCAGCCAAAAGTCGTCCTGGCCTTCGCGCCGGATCACGGAATATGCGCGGTGCGTCGGTTGTTTGGGCTGCTCTTTCTCGGCCATGTCGAATGTCCCTTCTGGCTCGGTTGCAATGTCCTGCGTGGGCAGGCGGCGAGGGACGCACGGCCTCGCCGCCCGCCAGCGCGGGGCAAGCCTTGGGGATGTGGGGAACTATTGCCAGCTTACGCCGCAAACAGCGACGGTCAAGCAATGGGGGGCTGCCGCGTGTCCCGGTCACAAAGCCGCTCGGCATAGATCGAGTCGTACATCGGCTCGTATATTCCGTATATATGACCCGATATATGACCTCGGCGAAAATTGCCTTGTGATTTCAAGTCAATGGAAGCGCGGCGAGGACGGTGGCCATGCCCGACTCAATAGCCTTTTTCCTTGATCTCTTACCTGGGCCGGCTGGCGTGCGTCGCGCCGAGGTGGGGTAAACGGAGGGGGAAATGGTGGGGTAAACCGTTTACCCCACCTGCGCGCGATAAGCTTCTGATCGCGTGAGAGTTCTTCTTCGAACCTCTGCCCGACCCAATGGGCTTTTCACCCTTTATAGGGGCAGCAACCCCCGCGGCTGTCCATCAACACCGCGCCATGTTGCGGTCAGTGGATCGGCGGCGCGTAGCTCGTCGCGCGAAGCGAAAAGGAAGAGAGCGGAGCCGGCCGCGCCCGGTGGTTGGATTGATCGCAAAGCGTTGAGCATGGTGCGGACGCGGTTCGCGTCGCTGGTGACAATCAGCACGCGATACGCCTTCCATCCGAATTGGCGCTCGGGGAGCCGGGCGGCGTGGGCCGCGAGATAGCAGTGCAGTTTGCGTTCGATGCTGGTCTGGGAAAAATCCGCGCGCGTGATCGGCATCGACCCGCGATCGATCTCGACGAGAAAGTTTCGCCGCGCTCCATTCTTCAACGCGACGGCGAATGCGATATCGGGAACC
>CAZCJY010000021.1:0-13344 GCA_964498975.1 uncultured Methylocystis sp. | reverse complement strand
CGTCCGCCATGCGCGACGGTGACGCGCATTGCGGACGGATTTGCTTGAATGTGATTCGCACCGGCTCGCGCGCCAAAAATCTCGCCGGCGTCGACGAAACGATGACCGGCGTACTCGGCTGCAAGCTGCGTCGCAACTTCGAAGTCGGCGATCTCCAGTTGATGCTCGATGAAGGGCCGGCCGGCCTCTCGGTTCTTGCGGCCCCAATCGATATGAGACAAGTCGATTTCGCCGCGTCCGCGCAAAAGTCGTGCTCCCCGATCGGCGAGCGCATAGACCATCGGCGCGGAGCCTGCCGTCGGATAGTAGTCGAGTTGCGCGCGGGGTCGGTCGATATAGCCGGCGTGGTAGAGGTGGCACAGTCGATCATTGGTGCGGTCGATCGATCGCCTGACAAGTGCGGCGATATGATTCGATCGCAGGAAACGATGTCGGGCAATCTCTCGGATGATCGCGATGTCGTCCTCGGTTACTCGGAAGGCCGGCGCTTCCGACGCACGGCGGAATCGCGGCCGGCGAGACGCAATTGCGACTGTCGCGCCATTGCTCATGCCTTCATTCTAGCAATCGGCAAGCGTCCGCTCGGTGGCTCTATGACGCAAAGTGGATAGCAATGTCGGCCTATGTCGCGCGCCAACGCGCTCGGTCGGGCTGTGTCGGGGTTGGGCGGGCTGGAGCGCGACCCGCTAACTCACGCTGCACTCCCTTGGCGCTTTTCGAGGGAGAGCGGACACGTCGGAACAACGCCGAACAGCGCAGATTGACCCATCGCCGACCTTGGGAATGTCGGCTTCGGAGAGCTGGGTCGAAAGCGGCGTCCGAGCCGGCTGACGCCGCTCCCCCGCGTTGCCAGTGGCTAACCCTGCAGAAGCTCCCTTGTAAACATTGATGGGCAGCCCTTGAGTTTGCAAGGCGCAGGTTCCGGTCGATCAGTGATGAGCGGCTTCACGCAATTCCGAACCGCAGGATACCAGTCTCGCCGGGTACTGCGCCTTGGGGTTCTGGCGCGACAAGAACTCGACAGTGGAGGAATACGCCGTTTCCTGGCGAGGCGGTCCGTCTCTTTCCAGCAATCCGGTGCCGACTGCCAGCCCCTCCTCTGACGGCGGCAGCTCGAAACAACTGAGAGGTTTGGCGCGCACGCCGCAGCGGCTACAATGAATCATGGGGTCGATGATTCATTTAGCTGTGGGGCGGCTTGAGATTGACTGGGGTAAGAACCAGGGCTTTCGCGACCATTCCGCACTGTTCCAGGGCGAGCGCGACGTCGCCGATGTGCCCTACTATTATGTCGGCGATGAGGAAGGGAAAGACTTCGAGGGGCAGACGAAATGGAAAACAATTATCGAATTTAAGGAAGGCCTGTCCAAACCTCTTCCGCTGGTCATCGACCGCCTCAACCTTCTCGGCCACACCTATGAGCAGTGCGAGAAGGAATTTACATTCCTCGCGCGGCTGAACAACTTCGACGATTCTCATTTCACCTTCGCTGCCCTGCGCGATGTGCTGGCGGCCGTCGATGTCACGTCTCTTTCTGCCGACTACGGCGAAGGCGGAGAGGACTTTGGAAAATTCTTCCGGCGCGAGCTTGCTCCTCGGCTGGGCCTTGACGAGCTGCTGCGGGCTCAACCGATGGAGTTCCACTCGATCTCCGAGGCTATGGAGAATGTCAGCGCCTACACCGTTCTCCATCTGCTCGCGCGGAATCCGCACGCCGCATCATTGCCGGTGCAGTGGGCGTTCAACGACATCGACACGGGAGGCTATGCGCGCCGCGATGACTTTGTGCGTACCCTTCACCCCCGTGACCGCTTCCTCATCGTGACGGAAGGGAGCTCGGACGCCGCAATCCTGCGCCACGCGCTGAAGCTTTTGCGCCCGCACGTTTCTGACTTTTTCGATTTCGTCGATATGGAGGAAGGATATCCCTTCTCAGGAACGGGAAATGTTTTCCGGTTCGTGCAGGGGCTCATAAGTATCGCCGTTCAGAACAAGATACTCGTGCTGTTCGATAATGATGCGGAGGGCCTGTCGAACTACAGGCGTTGTAAAGCGCTAAATGTCCCGGCCAATATGTGCATCCTCAGCCTTCCGGATCTTCCGCTATTCAAGGCATTTCCGACGGTGGGACCAGACGGCGAAAGCGTCAGCGACATAAATGGGCGTGCAGCGGCGATTGAGTGTTATCTCGATCTGGATGAAGCGGCACGGGCCCGATGGACGACCTACAACCACGCGATGGGCTCCTACCAGGGCGAACTCGACGGGAAAACGCGTTACATGCGCGCCTTTCTCGATCAGCGCCAGCGCCAACGGGGCTACGATTACTCCCGACTCGAACAGGTGCTCGATGTGTTGGTGGCGGGTGCGGTGTCGATCAGCGAGCCGGAGGTAAGCAGAGAATGGCAGCGCGCTATTGAGGATGCCATCGACTAGACACCGGATTGCACCCGCACGTCATCGACGCGCAAGGGATCGTCACCCGGACGGACGAAGACGGATGCCGCCTTCGTCGCCCTCGCGATAGAGCCCGGTTCCGCGAAAGGCGGAGGCTCTAATCGCTATCGGTGCTGTGCACATTTTTATTTATACTACACAGATATGGGTGAGGCGAAGCGCAGGAGGGAAGCCGTTTTGAACGGGCCGTGTCCGTGCGGGTCGGGAAAGTCCGCACACCTTTGCTGCTTCAACGGGCACGACTGGCACAAACCGCCCGCCGTCCTCGGACTCAAAACGCTGCCCCCGAGGGAACGTGTCGAAAAGTGCTACATGAAGGAGCTGGGTTCGTGCGTTCCGCCCATATCGGGCGAACATATAATTTCGAACTCCGTCTGTCAGGTATTGATGGGAGACGGTGAGTTCTCGATCTCCGGCGTTCCTTGGCTCGAGGCAGGCGAAGTGAAGATAATCGCGCCGCCACAAGCGAAATGTCTTTGTACTAAACACAACAGCGCGCTGAGTCCTCTCGATGCTGCCGCACATTACTTCTTCACGTCGTTTAAGTCGTTCCTCGAACATGATGCTGGGTCACGACACGCGATTGTTTCCGGGCATGACCTCGAAGGCTGGCTTTTGAAGACGGCGAAAGCTGCGGCTGTCTCAAGGTATCTGGCACGTGGAAGGGAACGACTATCCGGCGCATTCTCGCGGGACGATGCCATACTCGACATGCTCGACGACCCTCGGCACTGGCCGGAAGGGGCAGGGCTCTACTGCATCATGAACACGGGCGACCTGACCGAGAATACGCCGAGATTCCAGTTACAGCCGCTTACAAACGAGCGCGACGACATTGAAGCTTTCGCAGTTAACATCCTTGGGTTTCGCTTCGTGTTGCTGCTCGAAGCCCAGGATTTGAAAAAGTATCCAGGCCTGCGCGACGCCAAATATCGGCCGGGACGGATTTTGATCTCGTATCCCGCTTCAACAAATTGGGTCACCCTGAGTTGGGACGATGGCAAGGCACATGAGTCGCTAACTGTCCAGTGGGTTCGGCGGCGCTGACCCGGATGACCTCACATGAGTTCGACGCCCATTGATGTTTGGAATGTGGACACGTTCGACGAGGCTCTTTTGGCCGAGTTGAATTCGGAGAGCGATTTGCTTCGCGATTACGCTCGCACCGACGAGAGACAATTCCTCCAACGCGAAGCGGCCAACGGATGGGTTCCTACCGCGAGCAACCCGTATGCTGCGGAACGAAATTGTTTTGTTGAGCAAGTCGTCATGCCCGCAATGGAGCAACGCACGATTCGTGCGTGGCATTATACGCGGCTGACGGACGATGAAACTTCGCTCTTGAAGTCGGAGGGCGTCTATGTCTCGACCTTGGAACACATCCGTCGAAGGCTCGACGTTCAAGTTTCCGCGCGCACGTTGTCGGCCGAGACTGCTGACGCGCTGTATGCAGCGAGCCCCTTCCATCAACAGCGCGATTCACGCGCGGGCAAGTTCTGGATGACCTCACATCCTGTCTCTGCGGACAACAGCGGCGTGGAGCTTTTGCTGGAGCACTGGGGCGGTGAAGGCGTCTATTTCTGGCTTAAAGACCCCCAGCTAATCGAGCGGGTGAAGAGCTTCGGTCGTCCACGCGTGATCGAACTTGCAGTGCCGCTAGGGGTCACACGCCATTCCTATTCGGCCGCTAAAGCCGTCGTCGCCACCTTCGTGCGCACACTAGGCTGCGATCCCGATTGGTCGGCGTTCGATCTCTACACGACGAGCGCGTTGAGTGCCGATGCCGCGCTGAACATACATACAGAAGGCGAGCCGAATTTCGCAGCGTTGGCGCGCGGCTATCCGAGAAAGTTCGTTGATCGGGAACCATGAACCCGGCCGGGTTGACGGTCACGCCGTAAACTTCGTCCGCGCTGATTTTCACGCTGCACTGTTGAGAGAGTTGCAACTTTGCACGTCAGGCCGCTCCCAGCAAAGCGGCCTTCGTGCAGGTCAATACTCACTCACGCGGGGATCGTCGGACGGAAGTAGCGGTGCTGTTCGCATAACCCGCCCGCGTTGAACCCCGCGTAGGTTCGCTCCTGGCGCATTGCTGCACATGGCGGAACCATCCCCAGTGCGGCTTTTCATGGCAAAGCGGAATTGAGTGCCGCCAATGGCGCTTATGAATTGATTGCACAATTGCAGCCCCCTCATGCGGCAAGAAACCGCCGAATCTTTTCGTCGACTTCCGCACGATCTCGCCCGAAGCGCATCCGGCTCGTCGTAATCAAGCGATGCGGGGAAGAGCGCAACGGCCGGGGTGCATCGAAGAGGTCGAAGGGGATAGGGGACGTGGGCGCGCCGTTGTGCAAGAGCCGCGCCCATGCGGAAAAATTGCGAAGGTCAAGAAGCGCATCGTCGCCGCCGAGCCCGATCTGCTCGGCGAGGAGCGGCGCGTCGGACGCTCCCGCCCGGCAGGCAATGATCGATCCGGCGTTGCCGAAAATTGCCGCGCGAAGCGGTAGCGGAAGCTGGTCGAGATATTGATGCGCTAGGGTGAGCGTCAGCGCATATTTTCTCGCCTCGCTGAGAATGAGCGAAAAGCTCTCGGTGGCGAATGATTGGAATTCGTCGGCGTAGAGATGGAACACGCGCCGCTCGGCGGCCGGTGTGTCGGCGCGCGAGAGCGCGGCCTGCGCGAGCGAAGTGACGAGCAATGCGCCGAGAAGATGCGCGGTGCTCTCCCCAAGCGCGCCCTTGGAGAGATTGCAGATGACGATCGCGCCTTCGTCCATCAGCCGGCGTGGGGTGATCGTGTTCCGGGGCTGCGCCAGCATGTTGCGCAATGAGGGCGTCATTAGCGCCTTGCCGATCTTGTTTTGAATGGGCGCGATCGCCTCGCGTCGAAAACTCTCCGTGTAGCCGGCGTATTCGTTCTGCCAATAAGCCCGCACCACTGGATCGCGCACATGGCGATGCACGAGCTGCACCCGATAGGGCGTATCGATCAGCAAGCGGGGGAGCATAAGCAAGGTCGCGCCCGGAACGTCGAGCAACGCCCGCACGGCGTTGGTCAGAATGTAATCGAGGCGCGGCCCCCAGCTGTCCGGCCACACATGCCGGAAGGCGGAGACGATCCCGTCGGCGACGATTGGCGCCAGGTCGGGCGGCACGCGCGAGAGGGGATTGAAGCCGATCGGCCGATCGATGTCCGCAGGGTTGATGTAGACAAGATCATTCGTGCGCGAGCGCGGGATGTGCTCCAGCGCCGCGTGTGCAAGATCGCCATGCGGGTCGAGCAACGCGACGCCTGCGCCGCTCTCGAAGTCCTGGCGCAACAGGTTGAGCAATAATGTGCTCTTCCCGGTGCCGGTCTGGCCGACGAGATACAAATGCCGGCGGCGTTCGTCCTCGTCGAGCGTGACGAATTCGCCCGATGCGCGAGCGCCCAGCATGAGGCTGTATGTGTGCGTATCCATAGCCGGAAGAGAGCCGGCGTGCCGTGCGCATCGGACAAGGGAATTGATGCGGGCAGCGCCTTCTTCCCGGAAGGCGCGCCGGGGCTACGTGGCGTCGCGGTCATTGTGCGTAGTGACGCGACTGCCGAGCCCCCCGCTCAATGTCGGCTCGTTTCCGGCCACGATCCGAGAGGGATGGTGGCCTATTGGCATTGTACCTCTGGTCTATTGGCATGTACCTCTCGATCGAAGTGACGGGCTGCTCATTAGCGATCCGACGACTCCTCTTGCATCATACGCCATATGCATATACGCATATTGCGTACAGTTGAGTCACGCAAAGATGGCGATCTCGGTCGAGGCGTTGCGCCGCCTCTTAACTCAGCCTCCCACCCAAAGCTCAGCCGACACCTTGAAAGCGTGGCGCGCCGAACAGGGGTTTTCCCAAGTCGAGGCAGCCATCCGCCTCGGGGTGCCCTTGCGCACTCTTCAGGGATGGGAACTTGGTCGTCCTATGCAATACCCCGGCATTGTTCAGCAAGCGCAAGGAGCGGATCGGTATTCGCTTGCCCAGTCACAATTCGCGCGTGAGTTTGCCGAGTTCATCGATTATGTTGGTGGCGACACGCTGCAAAGTTTTCTCCTAAGAGTAGAACAAAAGCTAGCCCCGCTTTCGCCGGAGACACGCTCTCTATTTGGAGATCGTTATTTTTTTCACGAACAATGTATTCGATTTACAGAGGGAGCCGCTCCTTTTCGCCTCGACATCAACGATGTGATCGCTGTGCGCACAGCTTCGTTGATCGCCGGCGTTAATCGAGTACGCCGATCTCTAACTGCCCGTGGCGCATCTCGACTACGATCGATGATAATCGACAACCTCAAACCTGATCGAGATATCCGGCAACTTGAACACGAAATTCGATGCTCGACACACTTCGGCCGCAAGGGATTAGGTGTGAAGTTTGCTGACCTGGACGACAGTGCCGCGGCGACTTTCGACTTACTTGTCACGACGCCGCGTGATCAAATCCAAGTCGAATGCAAGACCGTAACCGAAGACACGGGTTCGCAAATTAAGGTTGAGAATACGGCCGCTCTCTCAGAGTGCTTTCGGAAGGCCGTTCAGAAACAGCCCCCCTCTGAGGCCGGATTCTTTTCTGTAGATTTCAACAAGCCCGTGGCAAATTGCAAAAATCTGCCGCGTCAGCTTGAGGACGCACTTCGAGCGTCTGCATCCGGACATTTCGCGGCGGACGACTTTACATTGCGGTTCTCAATACGGCCGGATTGGCAAGAACTCTTGAATTCCGGTCGTATGCTTGACTTGCGTCAGCACGTTCTGCTCGACCTCGGCAACTTTGCACGCTGCGCTACCAAGGTCGCGGGCAAGATTTTTGCAATTGTGTTTCGCCCTCATAAGCATACAACCCTGAATGAACGTATTGTCGACGTAATCAAGGGTGCGGCCGATCAATGCCCGCGGGACTTGGCGACAATGGTCTGGCTGCATTTTGTCGGCTTCGCCGAGGAAGAGTTTCTTGCCCTGGCCGAATTCTCAATGGCTGGCGGGGGTGCTGGGCTGAACGCTCTAGTTGCCCGCGCGTTGCACCCCGATGCGAGCTCGACAGATCGATCACACGTGCGGGTCGTGCGGTTCAGTGCCGAAGGACGCAAACTTGGAACGCAGCTCGCGATCGCGCCTGATTTGATGCTGACCAACTCTGTGTCTCTGGGTGGCGTTCTATATGACGTGCAAAATCCACGATCGCGATTTCCAGATTTCACTGATCTGTGACAACGCCTGCTTCACAGGAGCATGGAATTCTAATCGTTTATTCCCCCTGGTGAGACATGGAGCGACATTCCCTCTGGAGCCGACACGCTTTCGCGTGGGCGCTTGCCGGCGCTTCGGTCAAGGCTGGCCAAAGGCCACCTCGCGAGAGGTCGCCTTGAGGGAAGCGCTCGGCCAAGCGCCATGATCGGCGGGTCGGTCGGGGTGCTGGCTCGATGGGGGAGCGAGAGAACGACGCCCGTCTTGTCCGCCGCGCCTTGAGTTGATCTTGATGCAGGGCCGCGCGCGTCGGCGCTGCTTTCCGTCATGGCATGTTATCGCATGATGCTGTCTGTCGATACTCTCCGGGATACCCGCCCGACCCCGTGGGTTTTCCCGAAGGCTCTTCGACAGAAGAGACGAGGGCGGAGGCGGAGCGAAAAGCGCCCACGCTCTTTCGCCCATAGCCGAAGTCGGGCGCGCGCCCACGCGACGCCCGAAAAAGACACGGGGTCGGGCGGGTAGCCCGACGCGCGCGGCCCGTGCTTTCTCATTCTTTTGGCTTGTTTCCCCGCCTTACCCTAAAGGCGGGGTCTATGGCGGGGTTGAGTCGCAAAACACGACGGAAAAAGAATATTGCACTAAACCGCTCTCGCGGTATGGCCAACGATCGGCGTTGGTGACGTTCATCGACGGGGAATGGCCCAACGAAGCCATTTCTCTAACGTCGCAAAATGAAGAGGTTTCTGCAACGCCTCCCGTCAGGCGCCGACCGCGCGCGTCAACTTGCGCAACGGCGTCGCAGAAACCTCTTCATTTTGCGACACTAAAAACCGGCTCTGTCAAGCCGTCCCCTTGTCGATGTCCATTATTACGATCGTGATTTGCATCATCGTAATTTTGGATTCCAACTTCCCTTTTTTCAAAGCGCATTCCCGTCTGAATATTTTTCAATATGAGTATTTTCAAATGCGTATTCTTATATAGAGAGACCGGCAGATTCCGCCGCTCCTGAACGGCAATCATTGCCGTTCTTGACCGGCAAATTTTGCCGGTCAGGCCCGGCGGCGGGCCGGCTTTTCCACAGTCAGGAAGAGGCGGTAGAGATTGGTCTTTCCAAGGCCGCGCTGGGTGATCTCCAATAGGCCGGCTGTCTCCAGCTCTTTCAGATAAGTACGCACGCTCCTCTCGCCCGCGCCCATATCGTCGGCGAGCTTCAATTGTCCCGGAAAGCAAGCGTCGTCGGCCCAGGCGTATTTGAGAAGCATTGCGTAGGCGAGCTTCGCGCCGACGGTCAGCTCCTTCTTGGTCAGAATGAAATTGGGGACTTGGGTGAAGCCGTGGCGCGTGACCGGATCGGCCCCGACGATTTCGATATTGCGGGCGATCTCTTTCAGCCGGCCGGCGACATGCTCCATACATGCGCATTATACCTCGCCGCTGCGTATATGCGGCGTCATGCGGAGCGTGTGGGGATAGGACTCCCTCGACTGTCGGCCGCTATCACTACTGGCCGATGCCTCTCCCCTCCTCCCCCATTCGCGCATCGCTCGCTTCATGATGCGCAACCGGCACAGGCGGTGCTGCCTCCGCTCCCCTACCAAGAAGCGGCGCGAGCATCTGCTGCAAGCCGCGCACGAGATAGTTCGTCTCTTTGTCGCGCTCCAAGAGCGCAGCGATTTGCGTGTCCTTCACCTGGGCTTGATCTTTCAAGAAAGTGACATGCTCTTTCAGCATGGCGTTCTCGCTTTCCACCTGTGCGACATAGCGCGACATGTCGGACTGCGGCGGCGTCTGTCGCTCCGAGATTTCCTGTGCGCCAGTGTCGCGCTCGGCCGCGCTCGCGCGCGGTTGGTCGAACTGCGGGCTTGGCTCAATGACGGGGGCGACCCTGTGCGACATGTCGGGCTCAATCGCGCCATGTCGCACTTCGTCGGTGAGGCCATGCAGCTGTGCAAGCTGCGTAATCGCCCGGCCGACGGAATCCGGATCGACAAAGAAGGTGAGGCCGGTGACTGTCTCTTCCTTGATGCAATCCAGCCTGCCGGCGACGCAATAGCGCTGCAATGAGCGAATGTTGCGAGGAAGCCCCGCCTCGGCGAAGAGCCGAGCGGTCTCGTCCAATGTGAGGGTATAGCGTGTCGCGCTCGGGCGCGCTGTGTCGGGCTGAAACTGTCGGTCTTCGTCGGGCATTGCCGCCAGTATAGCAACGGCTCGCCGCACCTCTCGCCGTTGTCCCCATGCGGGGGAGCCGGGCGGAGTATGCCGGCTGGGGATGGTATCCTGAAGCCATATGAACCATTGGCTCGGACTGAGCATCGAATACGCTAATCAGCGAAGTTACCTCGACGATCTCTTTCACGTTTACCCGACGATCCCCGACGGCATTCGCAACGTCGACGCCGACAGCTGGCAAAGGGTCGAATCCGCTTTCGACGCGCGCGACAATGTGGGGCTGCTCGAAACGCTCTTCGCCTTCGATCTCTTTCCGATCAAGGATTCCTACGTTGCCTATCTGAAGCGCGATCGGGGAGCGATCGCCCGCAACCCGGCGACGGTCGCACGGCTCGCGGGCCGCCTCTATGAAATGGGCCTCGGCAAAATCTACGAGCGCTGCTCGGAGCCGAAGGAAACCAACCGCCAGATTGGCCCGCTGTTCCGGCGCTGGCTGCGCTCGCAGGCGCTGGGCGTCGCGCCGGTGCGCATGGAGGAGTTTGTCGCCACATCCGATAACGCCATTCTCGACGCCGGCGATGCGGAAATGCTGCGCTTCGCGCGCGAGCATCTGAACTACCGTCACCACAAGGGACTGGATTTCGTCGCACGCTTCAACGGCCGCTATGTGATCGGAGAGGCGAAGTTCCTGACGGATTTCGGCGGCCACCAAAATGCGCAATTCCAGGATGCGCTCTCGACCCTTCACGCGGAAGGCGTCGACGCCGTGAAGGTCGCGATCCTCGACGGCGTTCTCTACATCCGGGGACGCAGCGGTATGTATGAGTCGCTCAATGGGCCACTCGCCGAAGAGAATATCGTCTCCAGTCTCGTGCTCCGGGAGTTTTTGTATCAGCTGCAATAATTTATGTTGCTCGACTTCTACCGCGGCCGAAAGTCAGTCGACGACATTCGCAACGGGGCGAGAGCTAGCCTCGCTCGCGCCGGGGGAGAGGGGAGCCCCAATAAGCTGATCGCCGGCGACAATCTCGACGTGCTCCGGGCGCTGCGCGATGACCCTAGCATCGCCGGCAAGATCAAGCTCGTCTATATCGATCCGCCCTTCGCCACGAAAACGCATTTCCGCATCGGTGTGAATCGGGTCTCGACGATCAGCTCCAGCAAGAGTGATGCGGTCGCTTACAGCGACACACTGATAGACGCCGACTTTCTCAACTTCCTTTACGAGCGGCTTGTGCTGCTGCGCGACCTGATGGCCGACGACGCATCGATCTACCTCCATATCGATGGCAAGATCGGTCACTATGTAAAGGTCGTCATGGATGACGTGTTCGGCCGCGAAAATTTCCGTAACGATATAACCCGCATCAAATGCAATCCGAAGAATTTTGATCGCAAAGCCTTCGGCAATGTCAAGGACGTGATCTATTTCTACTCCAAGACCAATCGGCCGATCTGGAACGATCCGCGCGCGCCGCTCGAAGCCGCCGATATCGAAACCCGTTTCAACAAAGTCGACGAACAGGGCCGTCGCTATACGACGATCCCGCTTCATGCGCCGGGGGAAACGAAAGGCAAGACCGGCGAGCCCTGGCGCGGAATCATGCCGCCGGCCGGCCGGCACTGGCGCAGCGCCCCGGAAGTTCTCGAAGAGCTGGACGGGCAAGGATTCGTCGAATGGTCAAAGAATGGCGTCCCGCGCAAGCGTCTCTTCGCCGACGGCGGCCGGGGCCGAAAATTGCAAGACGTGTGGGAATTCAAAGACCCGCAATATCCGAATTACCCTACCGAGAAGAATCTCGACATGCTCAAAATGATCGTCGAGACCTCCTCAAACGTCGGTGATCTCGTTCTCGACTGCTTCGCCGGCTCCGGCACGACGCTCGTCGCCGCGCACGCGCTCAAACGTAACTGGATCGGAATCGATCAATCTGAACACGCGATCGCGACCGCCAAAATGCGGCTTGCATCCCACAATGATCTGCGGCCGACGCCCTTCGAGACGTTGACGCAAACCGGCGTCTCAGAACCCGCCGGCAACGTCGGCTGGCTGCCGGAAGCCTGGGAGCAATTCAAAGAGGCGGCGTGACCGTCATGCCGGCGGGAAGGCTCGAAACTCGTCCAGCATGTCGGCCCAGCGTTGCATCAATTCGACCCGCTCCGGCCAATAGCTCGCGCGGTTGTACGCGCGACGCACCACGTTCTCGTGTTGATGCCCAAGAACCGCTTCGATTACATCAGGGCGGAAGCCGCGCTCGTTGAGGATCGTGCTCGCGGTCGAGCGAAAACCATGCGCCGTCATCTCGTCCTGGGTGAACCCCATGCGACGCAACGATGCGTTCATCGTATTGTCGGACAGGGGCTTCCTGATCGATCGAATGGAGGGGAACACCAACTCGCCGTAATCGGAAAGCGGCCAAACCTCTTTCAGTATCTCGATTGCCTGGCGCGAAAGTGGGATGTCGTGATGCCGGCGCATCTTCGATCGCTCGGCTGGTATTCGCCACACGGCTTTATCAAAGTCGATCTCGGCGCGCCGCGCGCCGCGCACTTCGCCCGGCCGTGCGCAAGTGAGCCCAGTGAATAAGAGGGCCGCCTTGATCGTCGGCCAGCCGTCGAATGCGTCGATCGCCCGAAGTAAGCCGCCGAGCTGCTTTTCGTCGGTGATCGCCGCGCGGTGCCGCACGGTCGGCGGCACCAATGCGCCCAGGAGGGCGGTCGTCGGGTCATTGTTCGTGCGCTGGGTCACGATCGCAAGCCTGAACACGGCGCTGATTGTCGCCCGCAGTCGCTTGGCGGTCTCACGCCGCCCGCTCCGCTCGACGCGCTTGAGCACCTCTAATAATTCGGTCGGAGTGATTTCGGCGATGGGTCGGTCAGCCAGCGGCGCGGCAACCTCTTTAAGTAGCCATCGGACTTTCGCCTTGGTTGATTCGGCGGAACCTTTCAGCTGGTGATTTTCTAGGAATTCGTCGGCGATCAGGCCGAAGGTGTTTCTCGCCGAGGCTGCCGCCGCGATCTTGTCCAGTTTCTTCTGAACGGACGGGTCGGTGCCCGCCTCTAGGAGCTTTCGCGCCGCATCCCGTCGGCTCCGTGCGTCGGCAAGTGACGAAGCCGGATACGAGCCCAGGGCGAGCATTTTTTCGACTCCGGCGAAACGGTAGCGGTAGCGCCAGAACTTATTCCCATTTGGCTGAACGAGCAGATGCAGACCGCCGCCGTCCGAAAGCTTGTAAGGCTTATCGGCCGGTTTGGCGTTCTTCAGATCGAAGTGCGTGAGCGCCATGTGCGGGTATCGGATTGGGGGCAAGGACGCGATACCCGAGACGATACCCGCATTTTTATGCAAAACAAGGGGGTGCTATGACCAGCAATGAACATCAAAACACGCTCTAACGCGCTGATTCCACGTTCAAAATGTGCCACTATGTGATGCTAGGAAAAGAAGCCTTGGTGCCGCAAGAGGGATTCGAACCCCCGACCCCATCATTACGAATG
>CAZCJY010000020.1:16518-20456 GCA_964498975.1 uncultured Methylocystis sp. | reverse complement strand
CCATATCACTCAACCCGCCAAGATCATCATTCGTGATTGCCTGCCTCGTCACGCCAACAATTCGGCCGAAGGTATCGAGCTTGTAAACTTCTTCACTTTCAGCAAATGCGCCGCTGCGAAATTCGCCGTGCTCGCCGACGCGCTCCAAGGTGAGCGGTCCGCTAACTTGAATTTTATGCTTGCTGCGAAAATCGCGCGCGCTCGCCTGTCTTGCAACGCGCCTAATTCCGCTCGGCGCGGCGCTGTAACTCTGCCGAAGCTCTTTGTGCATCACATCGCCCAAGAGAAGCGGGAAATCCGAAGTCGTCATCGCGCGAGTGACGATGCTCGAAGGCGTCATGCCGAGCGTCGAGACATTCGCCGAGCGCAGAAGCTCGCGGGCGCAATCGACAAGGCTCATGCCGATGAACTGGCGCGCCTGCTCGGCGGGCTTGTGCGCGGGGTTGCAGCGCGTCAGCAAGGCGTCCGCCATGAGGGCGCGGCGAAACTCGGGATTGTCGAAAGTCTCTTGCGTCGCCGTCGTTCGAACGGTTCTGGTCGCGGCGCTGCGCGCCTGCATGGCGGCGAAGGCGGCCGCGCGCGCCTCTTCGATGCTCGCGCCGGCGTCAATCTGCGCATCGGCGAAGGCGCGGTCGAGCCCGGCGATTTCCGCGATGCTGCGGATTTGCGCATTGACCTCGGCGCGCTGCGCGATAGCTGCGCGCGCCGGGTCCGGCGCCGGGTCGGGCGTGTTGGGAATGACTGTCTCGGGCATGGTGCTACCTCGAATGATTGCCGCCGGATCGGCGGGGACGGCTACAAGGGATACTTCGAGCAATTGCCAGCGCGTCGCCGTCTTGATGCGCTTGCCGTCGATTGTCTTCTCGTTCCACGCGAGCACGCGATAGCCGACAGAGACGCCGCTAATGTGCCCGTCGAGAATGTCTTGCAGGATCGGCTCGACCTCTGCGCGGCTCGACAGTTGAAGCGTCGCCTCGATTTGCCCGTCGCGCGTCTGCGTCGAAAGGACCGAGCCCAAAATGTCCGAGAGATTGCCGCGATTGTGCGATTGCAGAAGCGGCACCTTGCCGGCGATTTGCATTCCGGCGGGGTCGAGCGTTTCGAGATAGAGCCCCTTTGCGTCGAAGCGCTCGACCGTCGCGCCCGCCGCGATGACGGCGCGAAAGGTCCGATCCTTGGCGTTCCAAGAGGTAGCGCCGAGAGGCGCGCGGCGAAGGATCATTTGCTCTTGCGTCATGGCGCGGCCTCCGGCTGCGGCGCGGGCGCGGGCGCCGAGAAATCGAGACCGAGCGCCTTCGCGCTCGCGCGGTCGGCTGCGATTTCTGCGTCCAAGGCGTTGATGTCGATGCCGCGCGATGCGACGGCTTGCCTGCGGCTCATAAGCCCGGCGTTGATCGCCGCGACCTCGCCCGCAATGTCTTTTTGCGGGTCGACCCATTCGCATTTCGGCGCGAGCCATTCGCAGTCGAGAAAATTTTCCGGCGCGACCTCGAACGCCGGCGCGCTTAAGCGCCCGCTCAAAATTTCGGTTAGCAGGAAGCGCCGCCAAATCGGGTCAAGCGCCATTTGCACAAGGCTGTTGAATTGCTGCATCTCGCAGCGGCGGCGAAACTCGATTAAGCCGGCGCGCGCGCTCGAATAGCTGAAATCGGAAAGGTCGCCGGAAACCATGTAAGCCGGAACGCCGCAAGCCGCCGCGATTTCATTGACGGTCGCCTTCATGAGCGTCGGAATTTCGAGCCCGATTGTCGGCGGCGTCGAGAACGAAACGCTTTCGCCGTCGCGCAAGCGGACCATGCTGCCGGGTTCGAGCGTGACCTCGCCGGGGTGCTCCGCGTCTTCTGGCAGGATCGAAGCGCCATCCTGCGAATAGACGAAGCCGGTCAGCAACGCGGCGGTCAGAACGCGCTTTGCCACGCCGTCGGCGAGGCTATCGAGCCCGATGGCGCGCGCGATGATTGGCGCAAAGCGCGAGACGCCGCGCACTTGGCCGGGATGCTCATAGCGGAAAATGTGCAACATGTCGGCGGCCGGAACGCGAATGGTGTCGTAGCCGCTCATGAGCGGAAGGCCGGGACGGTTTCTGAAAATGTGATAGGCGACGCGCCGCCCTTGCGCGTCAAATTCAATGCCGCTGACGATCATGCCGCCGCCGGCCAATTGCGCATGGTGGGCGCTGTCGACTTGATCGGCGCTTATGAGCCGCAGGCGAAGCTCGCCGCCGTCCATCAGCAGGGCGAGGAACGCCTCGCCGTCGACCTCCACAGCCCGCCAGAGAGCCGCCTGCAAGCCTTCGACGCCGAGCACGCCGTCTGCATCGCAGCGGCTTCCCCAACGCGCCCATGAGGCGTTTGCCACCGTCCTAAAGGACCCGTCCGGCGCCTTGGACTGCGGCGACATGCCCGAGCCGACGACGCCCGAGACGAGGCTTTCAAGCGCCGCGCGACCGTTCGGATTGTTGGCGACCAAGCCGCGCGCAAGAACGCGGATTTGCCGCGTCGCGGCCAGCGCCGCGCTTATCTCGTTCGCAACGCGCGAGGCGTTGCGAAGCTGGCGCGAGCCCGACGCCGCCTCATAGCCGAATGAGCGGGCAACGGTCGAAAGGAGGTTTCGAAAAAAAGGGCGCAACCTTGCTGTCCGCGTGAACGGTCTATGCCCTTAACGCAAAGATAGCAGCTTTTTGGCGGTTTGCGAGAGAGCCGCAATCGCCGGGCATGGCAAATGGCTCCCATGGCTCGAAAAGGAATTTGGGTGGAGCGAAGCGACAGCCCAGCGATACATGAGCGCTCATGCGCTGTCCCTCAAATCCCGCATTGTGCGGGATTTGGATTTGCCATTGGGCGCCCTCTACCTTCTCGCCGCGCCGAGCACGCCGCCGGCGGTCATTGAGGCGGCCGCCGAGAAGAGCGAAGCGGGCGAGCGCCAGTCGCGCGGGACAAATGCGCCTCACGGCGGGACGCAAGACGGGCAAATGCGGACAGTTCGGCGGGTTCAAAAGAAATGGGCGGGCTGAAGCCCGCTCCCACGCCATGCCTTACCCGGCCGCGAGGTTACGGAGTTTCGCGAGGCTGACAACGCGTTGTCCGTTCCTCGCCATTGGCCCTGCCGCGTCCCATGCAGGTCCTCCGGGGCCATCATAGACGATTTCCGCTTCTTCAGCCGAAACGACTTTTAGAACAACCAAGCGATTGCAGGTCGCATACATTCCGATACTCTTCCCGCCGGTCATTTTGATTTGAACGTCACCATTCTCGTCGAAGGCATCATGGCCGGGGTGCGAGGGTCGATATAGTTCAAGGCCCAAAGCCTCAGCGGCGATGACCTCGCCGATTGATCCAACAAGGTGTCCGTCAGGCGTGAATTTGCGACCGGGATACGCGGCCTCTAACTCAGCTACGGCTTTGTAAATGGCGGCAACCGGCTCAGGCAGCTTCACCTTCATGCGATGCTCTTTTCTCGTATGAACCGTTTCTCTTGGGTTCAGTCTTGACCCTCGGCGCGACATGCAACTCACATCACGCCCGCCCGGCTGCGCGGCCGCCGATTTGGCGATAGAGCTTCACGCCGGCCTTCAGCAGCGCCTCGCAATGCAAGTCGTCGGTCTGGTCCCACTCGTGCCCGCGCTCGGCGGCGCGCTCGCGCGCATGGGCCTCATAGGCGGCAAGGCGCGCCTTCAATAGCTCCGCAAACGCGGCGGGCGGCAAATGCGCGTGCGACGAAACAAAATCGAAGGTCATCTGATGCGCCCAGCCGTTGACCTTGTCGGCGACCTTCTGCGCGTCTTCGCGATTTAGCATCTTAGCCTCCTTCCATCCATCGGCTGCGCATGATCGCCGGCGGCGCTTTGCTCGCCGGCGCTTGTCGAAGCTCTTGCTCGCGGGCGTCCCATTGGACTGGCAGGCCGGACCGCGCCGCCATGGCGTAAACGACGCAATCAA
>CAZCJY010000020.1:15404-16508 GCA_964498975.1 uncultured Methylocystis sp. | reverse complement strand
GAAAAGCTGGCCCTTCAAGCCGTCGACGCCGACGATGAATAGGCGCGTCTTTTTCGCTCGGCTCTTCGTCGCTTGCAGCGCCGGGCGAGCGCCTTGTGCGCCCTTGATCGCAAGAATTTTGCGCGAGAGGCGCGGCGCGCAAAAGGAAAGGACGCGATCCATCGTCCGGCCATCGCCGGCGTCAATCGCCGCCGCGTCGACCTTCAATTGCCCGCCGAAAGGATGTTGCCAGCGCGTCCTTAAAAGCTCGTCAAGCTCGGCCCATGTCGTGTCGTCGTCGACCATGCCCCATAAGACGATATGCGCGAGGATAAACATTTCGTCGCGCGACCAGCCGATGATTGTCGCCTCTAGCCGGTCATGCTGAACGTCGCAGCCGAGCGTGATCGCCAAAATCTCGGCCGGGATGCGATCAAGCCCGAACGGCTCGGCGCGGGTTTGCAGTTCAAGCTCGTTCGCTTCGTCCGCCGCGTCGCGCCAGCCCTCGGCGAGCACGGTGTTGACGAAAGGCCGCAGCATGTCGGGATCGTCCTTGGCGGCCAAAAATTCGGCCGCGAGCTTCCCCCAAGAGGCATTCGCGAGCGGGCTGATGAGCGCATTGCATCGAAAGCCGGCATGACCTTGAACCTCGGGCCGCTGCGCGCGCCAGCGCCCGCCGGCGAGCATTTCGAGCTTATGCCGCTCCTCGATAAGCTCTTGGCAATGCGGACAGCGGAAGGCGGCGCGCTCGAGCGCGCCTTCCGGCCACTCGATATGCCGCCATTCGATAAACGTGAACGCGCCGCACGACGGGCATCGAACCTCAAAAATTCTTTGGTCGCTCGCCTCATAGGCGCGAAGGACGTTGCTCGTCTCGGCAATGAGCGGCGTCGAGCCGACGACAATTTTGCGGTCGGGAAATGAGAGCGTCCTTTTCTCGGCGAGCATGATCGGCGAGCCTTCGGCGCTCGCTTCCATGGCGTCGGCTTCGTCGACAAAGAGAACGCGCGCCGTGTGCCTTCGAAGGTTGCGCGGCGCTTTGGCCGCGACAATCTTCAATGAGCCGCCGGGAAAGCGGCGATGCAAGAGCGTCGACCGCCCGCTTTCGTCCGCTTCGCCCGAGAG
>CAZCJY010000020.1:14745-15394 GCA_964498975.1 uncultured Methylocystis sp. | reverse complement strand
CCCGAGAGCAAGCCGCGCAGCGCCGGCGACGCCACGAAAAGCGGCTCGATATCGTCGACCATGAAGCCGCGCGCGTCGCTTTCGGTCGGCTGCAAGGCGATGACCGGGCTTGGATCATTCGCCGCATAATGTCCGAGCGCGGCGACAAGCAGCGTCGAAAAGCCCAATCTCGCGCTCTTGCAAACCGTCACGCGCTCATAATCCGGCGAGCCGATGCAGTCGGCGATTTCCCTTTGATAGGGCCAAAGCCGGACACGACCCGGCGTCGCGGAAACCCCTTGCGGAAGGACTATGGCTTGTTCTATCCATCGCGAGAGCGGAAGGCGCGGCGGCGGCCGAAGCGCCGCTCGCACCTCCCGCAAGACCTCGTCAAGCTTCGTCATTCCGATGGTAGTTTCATCTTGAATTTGGGCATTTCGCAAGGGCCGGTCGCTAACGCTCAGAGCGAGCCAGAGCGTATCGCTCGATTACGCGCCCACATCGTGTCGCAAATTACCTGTGTGCCGGACACGCCTGACACCAGAGCGCAACTGGAGGCTATGCCTCTGAACCAGCTCATATTGACTTATGTGAATTACGCCGACCGCTTTGTCGCGCCACGCCGCCGGGAAGTAGTTTATGCGCCCGATTTTTGGAGCGACAGCCGTGC
>CAZCJY010000020.1:13164-14735 GCA_964498975.1 uncultured Methylocystis sp. | reverse complement strand
TTTTCGAAATCGAGCGCGAAATTCAGTCCGGCGTCGATTTGGCGCCGCGGCTTTCTGACCAAGTCCGCACGGAAGGATATGCCCGTGTCCACGGCAAAGTTCATAAGTGGGCCGATAAAGATTTTGCCCTGAACTCCTATGGCGCGCATCATCTCCACCTCGCGAAAGGCGGCAAGAGAACGCGCGACTTGCTCTATGTGGAATTTTCTCGCGCCCATGCCTTGATGATAATGGTTGGGGACCACAAGAGCTTCGACGATGGAACGCTAGAAGCCGCAGTGGCCCGCTGTCGTAAAGCATCTGGATTTGTGTTGAATGGCGTTCTCCCGTCGCGAACGCAACGCACTTCCGCCGAAAATCATGGTCTGGCTCGTCATGGCATTTCCACGACGGTCGATATCGACGGCGTTGTCGTTCCAACGGCTATACTGGCCACGAGCGGTCATGGTTTTAGATCGCGGGTTTTGGCCGATCAAATAAGCTGGGTGCTGGAGCACATGGAGCCGAAACTCGATGATCCGGCTTATATAGAACAAGCTTTCGGAGTTAACGCCGCCCGCCTCGGCAAGCCGCCTCAATTCGAGTGGTTTTTTGAATATCTTGATCTCTTGCTCGTTGACACCGCATCTGGAGTTGCGGGGAGGGTCGTTACTCCGAACAGATGAAAACGCTATTCGCCAGCCAACTCTTCCAGCGCGTCGCGAACCTCGCCGTCGACAATCTCGACCTCTTGCCGCGTCAAATGCGGCAACCTCCCAAGTATGCGGCTCGGAACCGCCAAGAGCCGACTGCGCAGCGTCGTCAACGTCGCCCGCCAGCGCGCCGTCGCTTCATTCGCGTCGATTAATTCGCCGCGCAGCGCCGCATTCTTTAGCGCAACGGCGTCGCCTTGTTCTTTCGCCAACCGCGCGCGCTCTTTGGCGAGCGACGCCGCGCTACTCGCATCGCCGCGCCCGGACGCCATCTCGCGAAGATGCTCGCAATATTTTTGAACCGACGCCGCAACCTCATAACGACCGCGCGTCGAAGCCCGGATGATAAAACCTTGGTCGGCCGCCGAACGGATCGTTTTAACGCTTACGCCCAACAGGTCGCCAAGCTCGCCTCCGCTCGCAGTCTTAGGCCAGCCGGCCATTCAACCTCCCTTGCAAAATTCTGAAATGAGCGAAATGTCGGGCTGCCGCGCCCCGCGTTCGATTGCGCTCTGAAAGGACCCGCGCCGGGCCAGCGCGAGCCGCTGATGCGCGGGAGCGATGCGCCCGCTACCTTCGATGCTCTCCCGGCTTGGCGAAGCGTGCGCGCGGGTCCGCTCTTCGGTCATGCCGCTGGCGCCGTCAGCCGCTCGCGCAGCGCGCCGTGATACGCCATGTCGAGCGCGCCCTGCCCGGCGTCGCTTAGCTCGTAATCGTCGACGGCTCGCTCAATCGCCGGGTCGCCGGAAAAGACGATGTCGAAGCGCTCTTCCTCGGAAGCGGCGGCGCGATAGCGTCGCGCAACATCGTCGGCAAGCATCTCGACAAACGACCAGAGGGCTGGCGGCAAATCGTCCGGGCGGGTTTCAGCGGGCGCGG
>CAZCJY010000020.1:3201-13154 GCA_964498975.1 uncultured Methylocystis sp. | reverse complement strand
ACCTAGGAGCGCGCGCTTTAAGCGCGCTCCGTTCCCTTCGCTCGTTACCTTCGTCTGTTAGGTGGCAACCCATTGCCGGTTGGGAGACGCCAGATTGCCGGTTGGGACGCTCCAAATTGCCGGTTGGGACATGCTCCCCAACCGGCAACCCATTGCCGGTTGGGGCGGCGTCCGGCTCGCTCAAAATGTATCGGGTCGAGTGGTTTTGATCGCCGTGGCGACCGCCTCGAACGGCTTTGACGAGCCAGCCGCGCGCGCCACATTCTTCAATCGCATAACGAACGGTCCTTTCGGAAAGTCCGAGAGACGCCGAAATCATGCCAATGCCGGGAAATGCTCGCCCGGTTTTGCCGCTGATGTGAAGCGAAAGGAGCCACAAGACGGCTTTTGCGGTCGGGCTCAATTTTGCATCGTGCGAAGCGAGCCAGCCCCAATCTTTGATCTCCTTTAGCGACTTGATCGCCGGTTTTTGCTTGCTCATGGGCGCGCCTCCCCGCCGGCCGGCCGATAGACATTCGGTCCGCCTCTTCCGGTCTTAACGGTGATGTTGAGATAGCCGGCCGCCTCAAGCCGCCGCGTCATGGAATAGACGCCTCGGGGGCTGTAGCCGGTCTTTTCGGCAATCGCTTCAATCGTGACCGGCCGGCCCTCGGCGATGATCCTCGCGACGGCCTTCGCGCCGATAGACAAGCGGCGGTCCGCCATGACCGCAGCGCGCCAGTCGGACCAACTCGACCAGCTTCGTGGAAGCGCCGCGCCCGGCGAGGCACGGTCGCGCCGGATCGGCTGCGCCGTGGCTCGGCTCCAGTCCGGTCCTCTTTGCTGGCCCCTCGCCTGACCCGCGAGGGGCCGTTTCATTTCTGGCAAGGCGAATGGTAGCGTGAGTTGCCGCGAGCCATCGCGGTCGAGCCGGGCGCTCATGCCGCCACCAGCCGGAAGGAGAAGCGCTCAAGGATTTCCTGCGGGGTTTCGGAACGTGAACGGTCCTCCGCTACCAAAAAATCAATTAGTTAGAGAAAATGATCTTGTTGGCGCGGCTAGACGCCGGCGGCGCGCGACAACGCCGCTTTACCGCCGATGCCGCTCATGAGCTTCGCATGCCTTCGACCTGGCGCGCGTCTCGACGCGCCGGAGAAACCGAGTTTCGCGAATGATTTGAAGCGAGACAGCAGCGCGCCGCAACGCCGCTGTGATCTGCTTGCCCCAATATCTGGACAGGCGACGCTCGCCGATGTTTTTCCGCCCCAGGGTTTCGAGCCCCTTGTCGCCCGTGCATATTTGTCGAACAGGAGGATCCAATGGCTGCCGACGCCCAACACGTCGTATGGTTCGAAGAGATTACGCGTCACGACGTTGCGCGCGTTGGCGGCAAGAACGCCTCGCTTGGCGAAATGGTCGGCAATCTCGACGCAAAGGGCGTCAAGGTCCCGCCTGGGTTTGCGACGACGGCCGACGCCTATTGGCGCTTCATCGACAGCAACGGATTGAGGGCCGTCATAGCCGAGACGCTCGCCGATCTCGAAGCCGGCGGCCTATCGCTCGCCGAAGCAGGTCAAACCATCCGCCGCGCCATTTTGCGCGGCAGTTGGTCGCCCGAAATGGCTGTTGCGATCACGAGCGCCTACCGCGACCTCTGCCGACGCATGGGCAAGGCGGAAGCCGACGTCGCCGTGCGTTCGAGCGCGACGGCGGAGGACCTTCCCGACGCCAGCTTCGCGGGGCAGCAAGAAACCTATCTCAATATTCGGGGAGAACATGCCCTGCTCGAGGCCTGCCGGCGCTGTTACGCCTCGCTCTTCACCGATCGGGCGATCAGCTACCGAAAAACGAAAGGGTTCGACCATATGAAGGTCGCGCTTTCTGTCGGCGTTCAGAGCATGGCGCGTTCCGATATAGGCGGCGCAGGCGTGATGTTTTCGATCGACACCGAAACCGGTTTCGACAAGATCGTTCTGATCAATGCGGCCTGGGGACTCGGCGAGAATGTCGTTCAGGGCGCCGTCGACCCCGATGAATATCTGACGTTCAAGCCATTTCTCTTCGACGCCGCGCTCTCGCCGATCGTGGAGAAAAGGCGGGGCGACAAGACGGTCAAGATGATCTACGCCAACGACGGCGACCTTCCGACGCGCAATGTTCCGACCTCCAAGGCCGAACGCGCCGCGTTTGTCCTCAGCGACGAGGATATCCTGACCCTGTCGCGCTGGGCCTGCGTCATCGAGAATCATTACGGCCAACCCATGGACATGGAATGGGCCAAGGATGGCGAGACGGGCGAACTTTTCATCGTCCAGGCGCGCCCGGAGACCGTGCAGTCGCGACGCGAAGCGGGCGCCCTGAAGACCTATCGGATCAAGAACAAAGGCCGAAAGATCGTTTCGGGACTCGCCATCGGCGACGCCGTGGTGGCGGGCAAGGTTTGCGTGATCGAAAGCGCTCGCGACATCGCGCGCTTCGTGGACGGCGCCATTCTGGTCACGCAAACGACCGATCCGGATTGGGTGCCGATCATGAAACGGGCCGCAGCGATCATTACCGATCACGGCGGTCGGACGTCGCATGCGGCCATCGTCAGTCGCGAGCTTGGTCTGCCGGCGATTGTCGGGGCCGGCGACGCGACGCATGTCCTGCATGATGAACAGGTCGTCACCGTGTCCTGCGCGGAGGGCGACCTGGGGTTCGTCTATGAAGGCGTGGCCGATTATGCAACCGAAGGTCTCGACCTCGCCGCTATTCCAACGACGCGCACCAAGATCATGCTCAACCTTGCTGATCCAGCGGCGGCGTTTCGCTGGTGGCGCATACCTGCCGATGGCGTCGGGCTGGCGCGCATGGAGTTCGTCATCAACAACCACATCAAGATTCATCCCATGGCTCTCGTCCGCTACGACACGCTAAAGAACGAAGACGCCAAAAGAAGCATCGCGCAATTGACCGTCGGATATGACGACAAGACCGAATATTTTGTGGATCGGCTCGCGCAGGCGCTCGCGCGCATCGCGGCCTCGCGCCATCCGGCTCCCGTGATCGTGCGGATGAGCGACTTCAAAACCAACGAATACGCCAATCTGATCGGCGGCGCCGAATTCGAGCCTAAAGAAGAAAATCCGATGATCGGCTTTCGCGGCGCCTCCCGCTACTATTCTCCACGTTACCGGGAAGGCTTCGCGCTCGAATGCCGCGCCATCCGCCGCGTGCGCGAGCAGATGGGATTCAAGAATGTCGTCGTGATGATCCCCTTCTGCCGTTCAACCAAGGAGGCCGACCGCGTCCTCGAGGTCATGGCGGCCAATGGTTTGAAGCGTGGCGACGATGGCCTTCAGGTCTATGTGATGTGCGAAATCCCTTCCAACGTGATCTTGGCGAAAGCCTTCGCCGACCGTTTCGATGGCTTCTCGATCGGCAGCAACGACCTGACCCAGCTCACGCTCGGCGTCGACCGCGATTCGACAGATTTGGCGAATCTCTTCGACGAACAGGATGAGGCGGTGAAATGGATGATTCAAACGGTCATCGCCGAAGCCCACAAGGCCGGCGCAAAGGTCGGGCTATGCGGACAAGCGCCCAGCGACCATCCCGAGTTCGCCGAATTTCTCGTCGCATGTGGAATCGACTCCATGTCGGTCACGCCGGACAGTTTTATCGCGGTAAAGCGCCACGTGGCGGCGGCGGAGAATAGGATGTAGGAATAAGAGCGCGACCAAGTCGCTGGATCGAGGAGATTTCGTGAGAAATGGCGCGCTTGACCGAGCAAGCCAAGACAGAGCCTGATTTCGAGAGAACTAAAGCAGGCATGTCGTCACTGTCGGACGACGACGTCAACGCGGCAGTTCTTCAGATCGTGCGTGAGCTTGTTGTCGAGCTGCATCCAAACCTGATCGATCCGCGCCTCGTGCGGCTCGACAGCGACCTCGATCGCGATTTGGCGCTCGACAGTCTGTCGCGGGCGGAACTGCTTTTACGGCTGAATCGCAGATTCAAGGCGCAGCTTCCTGAACGGCTGATCGGCGAGGCCGACCGTCCGTGCGATCTCGTAAACGCCCTTCTCGTCTCGGGTTTGGATATCCCTCAAGGCGCGCCTATTCCGCGAACTGCGCCTTCAACGCTTGAGTCGGTGGAGGAGCCGATCGAGGCGAGAACCTTGATTGAGGCGCTCATCGCGCATGCGGAGCATAATGGCGACCGCGTGCATGTGCTGCTCTGGCGAGGCGAGGGCTCCCCGGAAACGCTCTCCTACCGGGAACTCTATCACGACGCGCGCAAAACCGCGGGCGGCCTGATTGAACGCGGCGTTCGACCGGGGGATCGAGTCGCGATCATGCTGCCGACGAGCCGCGACTTCTTCGTCGCTTTTTTTGCCATTCTGTTTGCCGGCGCGATTCCCGTGCCGATCTATCCGCCGTTTCGACTGTCGCAGATCGAAGATCACCTGCGTCGCCAGGCCGGCATCTTGGCCAACGCCGAAGCGAGCGCGCTCATCACCAGCGCCGAGATACGGATCGTCGGCAATTTGCTGTTTGGGCTGGTCGGCGCGTTACAAGACATCATGACGGTCCCGGACCTCGCCAAAGCGGAAGCATTGCCGGCGCCTTTGCCTGCGACGGCGGATACGACGGCTCTCATTCAATATACGTCGGGAAGCACGGGCGACCCCAAGGGAGTCGTGCTGTCTCACGGCAATCTTCTCGCCAATATTCGCGCCATGGGTTCGGCGTTGAAAGCCTCGTCCGCGGACAGGGTCGTCAGCTGGCTGCCGCTCTATCACGACATGGGCCTGATCGGCTGTTGGCTGGGCAGCCTTTACTATGGGGCGCCGGCCCTGATCATGTCGCCCTTGTCGTTTCTTGCCGATCCCGCGCGCTGGCTTTGGGCGATCTGCGAGCATAAGGCGACGATATCGGCGGCCCCCAATTTCGCATATGAGTTCTGCCTCAAATCGATCGGCGACGCGAGGATCGCGGGCCTCGATCTTTCATCGCTGCGCGCGATCCTGAACGGCGCCGAGCCCGTAAGCCCGATAACGATTGCGCGCTTTTTTGAAAGATTCACGACCTATGGGCTTCAGTCGCAAATGATGACGCCGGTCTACGGCCTCGCGGAAAACGCGGTTGGCCTCGCCTTTCCGCCGCTCGGCAGAGGACCGCTCATTGATCGCGTCGATCGACGCGCACTGGATCGAGACGGCGCAGCGCGCATCGCGACGACGGAGGGCGCGGAAGTTGTCTCGTTGGTAGCGTGCGGGCGGCCGCTCCCACATCACGAAATTCGCGTCGTCGACGACGCAAGTCGCGAATTGCCCGAACGCCAGGAGGGGCGCATTCAGTTTCGCGGGCCGTCGGCGACGCGCGGCTATTACCGAAATCCCGAAAAGACACGCGCCCTCCTTGATGGCGATTGGCTGGAGACGGGCGATCGCGGTTACATCGCTGGCGGCGACATCTTCATCACCGGCCGCATCAAGGATCTGATCAAGCGCGCGGGACGCAACATCTATCCCCAGGAGCTCGAAGAGACCGTCGGATCGCTCGAAGGGGCGAGAAAGGGTTGCGTCGCGGTGTTTCCAACGCTCGACGCGCGCGCCGGAACGGAACGGCTGATCGTCATGGCCGAGACGCGCCTGACCGACGAGACGCGCCGGGAAGCCTTGCGCAAATCGATTGTCGAAGCGTCTCAAGCGTTGCTCGACCTCGCGCCAGACGAAGTCGTTCTCGTCCCGCCGCACGCGGTCCCAAAGACTTCAAGCGGAAAAATACGTCGATCCGCCGCCCGCGCAATGTTCGAGACCGGCCAATTGCACATCAAGAGCGCAAGCCCGCGCTGGCAGCTCTTGCGCATCGCCCTGGCCGGCGCCGGGCCTCGGCTGCGTCGCGCTTGGTCAAACCTTACGACCTTGGCCTTTGGCGCTTACGCCTGGGTTGCGCTCGCCCTGATCGGCGTCTGCGTATGGCCTTGCGTGATATTGGCGCCAAAGCGGGCGTGGCGTCATCACATCGTCAGCACGGGCGCGCGCCTGTTTTTTCGCTTGATTGGGAGCCGGCTGATGGTCGAGCGCGAAGCGCCGCTGCCGCAGGACAACGCCATCATCATCGCCAATCATTCGAGCTATCTCGACAGCGCGGTGCTCATGGCGATTTGCCCAGGCGAAATCTCCTTCATTGCGAAGGAGGAGCTTGCGCATCAGATCGTCGCCGGACCCTTCTTGCGCCGGCTGGGCGCGATTTTCGTGCGCCGCTCCGACCCAGCTGGCGGCGTCGCCGACGCCGAGGCGGCGCTTAAATCGGCGCATGCCGGCGTTCGGCTGGCTTGGTTCCCGGAGGGAACCTTTTCGCGAATGCCAGGACTATTGGAGTTCCATATCGGCGCCTTCTCGACCGCCGCTCAATTGAGGCTTCCCGTCGTTCCGATCACAATATGCGGCACGCGTTCGATTCTGCGCAGCGGCTCATGGCTGTTCCGCCGCGGCGCGTGGCGCTGCCCACATGATGAAAACGCCGGCGCTCGCGTCGCTGAGACCGCGCTATTGAAGGAATGAGCTCCAATGGAGCGGATCTGGTTGAAAAGTTACAGCGCGGGCGTCCCTGCGGAAGTCGATATCGGGGCTTATCGCTCCATCGTCGACCTTTTTGAGCAGAGCGTCGCGAAATTTTCGGACAAGCCGGCGTTAATTCAAATGGGCGCGACACTCACATACGCCGATGTCGATCGCCTGTCCCGCAACTTTGCGGCCTATTTGAGCGAGGAGCTTAAACTTCAAAAAGGCGCGCGCGTCGCGCTGATGATGCTCAACATTCTTCAATATCCGATCGCGCTGCTCGGGGCGCTCAGGGCGGGATATGTCGTGGTCAATTGCAATCCGCTTTACACCGCGCGCGAGCTTGAGCGGCAGTTGGCCGATTCCGGCGCCGAAGCCGTCATCATCATCGAAAATTTTGCGTCCGTTCTGCAGGAAGCGCTACCCCGGACGGCGATCAAGCATGTCATCACGACGCGGATCGGCGATATGCTGGGTTGGGGTCAAGGAACGCTCGTCAATTTTGTCGTCAAATATGTCAAGGGGCTTGTGCCGGCATGGAGCATTTCGGGCGCGGTGGAGTTTCGGACTGCCTTGCGGCGGGGTGCGAACCTCGCTTGGACGGCGCCATCGATAGAGCCCGACGACATCGCCTTTCTGCAATATACCGGCGGAACGACAGGCGTGCCTAAGGGCGCGATGCTGATGCATCGCAACATTGTCGCCAACCTCCAGCAGCATCACGCGCATTTGAACGCCGTGCTTCGGGAAGGGCGCGACGTGGTGATTACGGCCATACCGCTGTTTCACATCTATGCGTTGACGGTTAGCTGTCTGCTCGCAATCAAGGTCGGCGCAGCCAATGTGCTGATTGTCAATCCGCGCGACATATCCGGACTCGTGAAGGAGCTAAAGAAACACAGATTCACCTGCCTTCCCGGCGTCAACACCTTGTTCAAGGCGCTCCTCGATAGTCCTGAATTCGCGCGGCTGGATTTTTCTAGTTTGAGCATCGCCGCCTCAAGCGGCTCTGCGCTGCAGAAAGCTGTGGCGATGAAATGGAAGGCCATAACGGGCAAGACGCTGATCGAAGCCTATGGCCTGACCGAGACCTCGCCCGTCGTGACGTGCAATCCAACGGACCTGATCGAATTCAACGGCTCATGTGGCCTTCCGATTCCCTCGACGGAAGTCGCCATAAAGGACGAGCAGGACGATGACCTGCCGATTGGAGAAGCCGGTGAGCTCTGCGTGCGCGGGCCGCAAGTCATGAAGGGTTACTGGAATAAGCCCGATGAGACGGCGAAGGTCATGACCGCGGACGGCTTCTTGCGGACCGGCGACATCGCGACGATGGACGAGAGCGGCTTCGTGCGCATCGTCGATCGCAAGAAGGACATGATCAATGTTTCCGGGTTCAAAGTTTATCCCACTGAAGTGGAAGAAGTCGTTTCCATGCATTCCGGTGTGCGGGATGTCGGCGCGGTCGGCGTTCCCGATCCGGTTTCGGGAGAGGCTGTCAAAGTGATTGTCGTAAGGCGTGATCCGTCCTTGACGGATGCCGAGCTCAGGACGCACTGTCGTAAATATCTGACGAGCTACAAGGTTCCGCGGGTCATCGAGTTTCGAGACGAATTGCCGAAAACGAATCTGGGCAAGATTCTGCGGCGGGCGCTGCGCGACTAGGGCATTAGGCGCGACGACGCCTCTGCTCGCCGGTTATGTCGTCTCGATGCGCACGGCGCCATTCTCGATCGTCGCCGTCAGCATTCCCGGGGTCGAATGCGCGCGCGCACACGCGCCGTCGCGGTCGATGACGATGAGGCCGCCGTAGCCTTGCACCTTGTTGACGAGATGCTCTATGGCCGCGGTCGCGGCTTCATTGGCGCGCATCCCGCGACATTCGATGAAGAACGCCACGGTCCTGGCGAGCGACGTGCGCAGGAAATCTTCGCCTACGCCCGTACATGAAACAGCGCAACTGGCGTTGTCGGCGAATGTCCCGGCGCCGATAATCGGCGAATCGCCGACGCGACCCGGCCGCTGATTCACGACGCCGCCCGTCGAGGTCGCCGCGGCAAGATTGCCATATCGGTCTCTTGCGACAGCGCCTACCGTGCCCAGCTTGCGCTCTTCCGCTCCAGAGTGGTCGAGGGCGACTTCTTGCCTCCTCTTCGCGTTCGCCAATTGGGCGACGCGCGCTTGCGTCAAAAAATAGCTCATGTCTTCGAAAGCGACGCCCTGCTCGCGAGCAAAACGCTCCGCGCCTTCGCCGATCAACAACACATGCCCGCTCCGCTCCATGACAAGGCGCGCGAGCCGCACGGGATTTCTTATGCCGCGAACGCCCGCGACCGCGCCCGCTTCGAGCGTACGCCCATCCATGATCGAGGCGTCGCATGCGACAGCGCCGTCGGCGTTGAGCACCGAACCGCGGCCGGCGTTATAGAGCGAATCGTCCTCGAGCAGCATGACGCAATGCTGGACCGCGTCGAGCGCCGATGAACCCGCTTCAAGAAGACGGCCGCCCGCCTCGACGACGTGACGAAGCGAGTCTTCATATCGCTCCGGCGCGCGGATCGCGCCCGCGCCGCCGTGGATGATGAGCGAGAAATCGCTCATCGCCCAAACCGGCGTCTGGCGCTCATTGGGCGCGCCACTATATAGTTCAGCCTCGTCGAAGAAGGAGTGGATGTCATGCGCAACAGGCTGCTTATTTCTCTCATATTCGCTGCCCTCGCCGCGCCGGCGGCGTCCGATCCAACCATCATAGGCGAAAAGGATGGCAAGGACATCGTTACCGTTCGCGTCGGCGACGCCTCACAATCCAAGCAGGCGCTACCGATATTTCCGGGAATTTCGACAAAAACCGCCGGCGCGAAAGGGCTCTCCCTGCTGAAAGTCGTCATCCCTCCCGGCGGCAAGGCCGAGGCGCATACGCATAAGGGCCATGAGTCGGCCATCTATCTGCTACAGGGCCGCGTCGAGACCCGCTATGGCGAGAAGCTCGAAAAGCGGGTCGTGAATGTCGCAGGAGACTTCATCTTCATTCCGCCCGACGTCCCGCATCAACCTATAAATTTGAGCGACAGCGAGCCGGCGATCGCCATCGTCGCCCGCAACGACGGAGAGGAACAGGAACATGTCGTCCTATATCCGACAAAGAAGTGACTGTCGCGATCGAGTTTGATCGGCGCCTTCACATTAAGCGTGCGCGGCGCCTTTCATCACGACAAATCAAAGTCTCGATCAAGCAACGACCGGTGCATTTTGTTTAGGCGCCATGTATTTGTAGAAGGACAAAATATTTTGATGCGGCCGGCGCGGCCGTCTGCGGCATATAAGCCGTCTGCGGCAACCAATATGTTCCGGGATAGGCTTGCGGACCGGCTTCGAAGGGCAGGAGCCCGCCGAGAACGCCGCCCGCGACGCTGCCGATCTG
>CAZCJY010000020.1:0-3101 GCA_964498975.1 uncultured Methylocystis sp. | reverse complement strand
ACCCTGCGGCGCCAACTGCTGATCAACAACGATGCCCATCGGCGCGGCCGCGGGCGTCATTTCATTATAGGCGACTTGTATTTTTAAATCCTCCAAAGGGTCAAACAAATTGCGCCCCTCGAAAGCGTCCTCCCGCCTTCCATCGCGACGCAGGACAGGCGATAGGCTGTTCGGCAAGCCGCCCTACGGATCAAGGGGCATAGTCGTGGGTACATTCGCGACGCCATACGCCTAAAATTTGCGAAAAAATAGTTGTCGGCGCCGCATCCGACTTCCCGCGCCGCGTGTAACCGGAAGGCGACCGCGAGCGAGAGCCTTGCGAAAGGTGCAGCTCTGCTCGCGATGATCGCAAAAGGGGAGGACGCCATGACCAATAATTCGCGCTTCATCAATTCGCTCTACGACGCATTCAAACGGGGCGAAGTGAAATCCATTCTCGATAGTCTCGATCCGTCGATCGAATGGGCGTCGAACGGCGACGCCAAAGTCATTCCCTGGGGCGGACGCCGCAGCGGGGTCGCGGGCGCAGCTTCATTCTTCAAGTCGCTGGCCGACAATCTGGACTTCGAAGTCTTCGAGCCGCGCGACTTCTTCGACGCCGGCGACACGGTGATCGTGATCGGACGCACCCGCGCGCGCCTGAAAAACCGCGGCGGCGTCTTCGATTGCGAATGGGCGCATGTCTTCACCGTCAAGGACGGCAAGCTTGCGAGGTTTCAGGAATTCTACGACACGGCGGCGATCGTCGACGCCCTGGTGGCGGTGTAGCGGCGCATGCGTCCCGGGTCTTAATTCTCTTCGCCAAGGGCTAAAGACATGAAACATGATTATCTTTTCGAAAACAACACTGACGACGCGCTGCTTGTTCACGGACTTATAGCGGAGGGTGGAAGCTATTCGAATTGGGGCGGGCATCGAGCGACCCGGCCCGCCGTCTATGTGGAGCCTTTGAGCTACGGCGACGTTCAGGTCGTCGTGCGCGACGCGGCGCGTTTCCCGACGCCGGTCAATCCGGTCGGCTCGATGCTGTCCGTCACCTCTACCTTCGTGAATGACGGCGGAACGCTGATCCGCCTCAAGAAGCTCGATGAGGTACTCGGCATTGAGACAGACGCGCGCGGAAGGACGGTCGTGCGCGTGGAGGCGGGCTGCCGGCTGAAGAAGCTCAATATGTGGCTGCAGGCGCGCGGCCTTGAGATTCCTTTCCAGGCCGAAATAGGCGAGGCGTCCGTCGGCTCCGTCTCCGTCGGCGACACGAAGGAATCTTCGCTCAACGCGCCGGGCTATTTCTCGGCCCATGTCGTCGAAATCACCTATGTGGACGATCGTGGCGATTTGCGCGTCATCTCCGATCACGCCGACGGCGACGCCTTCTACGAATTCAAATGCAGCTTCGGGCTAATGGGCGTCGTCGTCGAATGTCTCGTCGAAACGCGTCCCGCGAGTCTTTGCCGAAGCGACATCTCCATGGGCGTCTACGGGACGCCTGAACAACTTGCGGAGAGTCTTCTGGAAAAGCGCGGGCAATGCGACGCGCTTCTCGCCATCGTCTTTCTCGATAAGCTGGTCAGCGTCTACGATCAGCGCTTCGAAGCCGGACCCGGCGCACAGACGCCGGCGCTGTCGCAGCCGGAATGCGAGGCCTTTCGCATCGCCAAGCGTCTCGCCATACAGCGCGGCTTCGATGGCGTCGACGTGCCGCAGCCTAAGGGAATCGTCTATTCGCGCGCCGATTTCGTGAACGAATATTGGCGTCCAAGCGGAAATGAGAAGCGACTCGACTTCCAATATTACGAACACGATCTGACAAAGATCGAACAAGTCATCGCCGAGAGCTACGCTTTTACGCGCGAATTTGCGTCCGATACCGGCTTTGCGCCAAATGGCTGGGCGACCTATTTCGTGCGGCGCCTGTCACGCGAACAAAAGCCCTTCGGCCTCTATTCGGATGGACCGGGCGTCTCCTTCTCTTTCGATCCTTTTGCGAGCGACCCGAACGAACCGCGCTGGCAGGAGTTCTCGCGAAGATATAATGAGGTGGCGATCCATGGCCTCGGCGCCCGGGCGTCGCCCATTCAGACGCAATGGCTCACGAAAGGCGACGTCGTCATTCCGCGCCGGCTCGCCCGCCCGCGCTTCACGACGCCCTATTTTGCACAGTTCCTGGAATGAGCGGCCCTGCTCCCGCCTTCAGCAGCGCGCTCCGTCTCGACGGCGGGCCGCGCTTTGACTATGTTCTGTTCCCCGCAGCATTTTCCGGGCGTGAAGCGAAGGTGAGCGCGAGAATTCTTTCCAACGAAGCGCTGTTGCAGCGCATTGCGGCGGGCGATCGCGCCGCCTTCCGCGACCTCTACGAGGCGACCGCGTCGCGCCTCTACGCCATTTGCGTCGCTTTACTGAAAGATCGCGCGCGCGCCGAAGAGGCGCTGCAGGAATCATTCGTGCGCATTTGGGAACGCGCTAACGCCTATGACGAAGCGAAGGGCGCGGCGCTCGCCTGGATGAGCGTGGTGACGCGCCGCGTCGCGCTCAATGAATTGCGCCGGCGCGACAATGCGCATAGTTCGCTCGACGGCGATGACCAGGCGCCCGAGATCGCCGCCGATCTTCCTGAATTGGATCCGATCGGCAAGGGCCGTCTCATGGAATGTCTCGACAAGCTCGAAGCGGAGCGACGCCAGTGGGTTCTGCTCGCCTATGTGCATGGCTATTCGCATGAGGAGCTGGCTCGGCGTTTTGAGCGCCCTCTCGGCACAATGAAATCGGCGCTGTTTCGCGGGCTGGCGGATTTGAGAAAGTGCATCTCATGAGCGACAACGACGACATTGACGCCGCTCTATGGGCCGCCGGGGCGCTGACCGCGCCCGAACATGCGGCTCTGAACGATCGGCTGAAGCGCGAGCCCGAATTCGCGGCGAAAGCGCGCGAATGGGAGGCGGCGCTCGCCCCGCTCGCCACCCTCGCGCCGGACGCCGCGGCGCCAGCAGGCCTCTTCGAAAAAATCGAGGCGCGACTCGACTCGCGCCTTCGTCTGGAGACTCTGAGCCGCACGCTGCGCGCCGAGACGGGCGACTGGATCAAGGTCTCCCCCGGCATGCGCG
>CAZCJY010000019.1:8506-20591 GCA_964498975.1 uncultured Methylocystis sp. | reverse complement strand
AAAACCGGGTTCCACTTTTTCGCAGAGCGCTCTAAGGCGCAGGCGGCGCGTTGCGCGGCGGCAGAATTGGCAAAACGACTTCCGGCTGACGCCCGGTCAGCGCGCCGAGGAAGGCGACGATCTTGTCGGTCTCCTCGGTGCTGAGCTGCGCGCCGAGCTGGCTCTCCGCCATGATGGCGACGGCTTTCTTCAAATCGAAGGTCGCGCCGGTGTGGAAATAAGGGCCCGTCAGCTCGACATTGCGCAGCGACGGAACCTTGAACGCGTATTTGTCGGCGATCGCCTTGGTGACGGCGAAGCGACCCCAGTCGTCGGGCGGCAGATATTCCGGCGCCGGCTGTTTGACGACGCCAAAGCGCGCATACATGCCGCCGCCCATGTTGACGCCGTTGTGGCAAGCGGCGCAGCCCTTCTCGATGAAGAGTTTCAAGCCGTCCTTCTGCGCGTCCGACAGCGCCTGATCGTCGCCCTTCAGCCAGCGGTCGAAAGGCGCGTCGGGCGTGATCAGCGTCGCCTCGAACAATGCGATGGCGCGGCCGATGTTTTCATAGGCGAGAGGATCGCTCTGCTCGGGGAACGCTTTTTTGAACGCCTCGACATAGCCGGGAATGCCCTTGAACAGCTCGATCGCCCGCTGCTTCGCGGCGGCGTGCTCCGTCGGGTTGATCGCCATCGGCCCGCCGCGCGTTTTCAGCATCGCCTTGGGATTGGCCATCACCGAATTGACGACCTGATCCTTAAGGTCGACGGCGCGGCCGTCCCAATATTGCGCCTTGTTGAAGACGGCGTTCATCACCGTCAATACTTCGCGGCCGGCGAGCTGCGCATTGTGGCCGCCCGACAGCGCGCCGCCGTCGACGCCGCCCATGCTCAAATTGTGGCAAGCGGCGCAACTCATGTCATGCGTTTCCGAAAGGCGCGGCTCGAAGAACAGCATCTTTCCAAGCGCGAGCTTCTCCGGCGTCGCCGACTCTCCGGCGATTGCGGGCGGCGTCGAGGGTATGGGCTCGAACAGGCCCTTCGCCTGATCCCTGAGGCCGGCGTCGGCGAGAGCCGGGCCACCGGCGAGAAGCGCAAGAACGGAGGCGATCAACGAAAGACGCATGGCGTGATTCACCTGAAGAAAGCGGGTTTGAGAGGATCGGCTTTATAACACAGCCGCGGCGGCGTGACGCCAGAAGCGGCGCCAAAGGTTAGCGTCACAACGTCACTGGCTAGCCCAGAGAATGCGCGCCATCCAGCTTACCTCGTCGCGGGAAATGACGCGGTCCGGATAGGCGGGATTGATCGAGCGCAACTCGATCGTGCGGGCTGTCTCGCGCTTCAGCTCCTTGGCCATGATCTCTCCGGAGGTCGTCTTCACCACCACGCGGTCGCCGCGCCGCACCGGGGCGGCCGGCGAGACGATCACCACATCGCCATCCCGATAGAGCGGCGCCATGGAGTCGCCGGAAATTTCCAGCGCGTAGGAATGTTCATCGGCCTCGGCGAGAACGTCGATCTCTTCCCATCCGGCGCCGGTGGCGAAGCCCGCATCATCGAAAAAGCCGCCAACGCCCGCCTGCGCCAGTCCGATCAGCGGCCGGGTATGGCGCAACCGCCCCGCGGCGCTGTTGGCGGAGACCAGCGTCATGAACTCTTCCAGGCCGGCGCCAGTCGCCTGCAGCACTTTGGCGATCGATTCGGTCGAGGGCCAGCGCTGACGCCCGCTCGCCGTCTCGCGCTTGGAGCGGTTGAAAGTGGTGGGGTCAAGCCCCGCCTTGCGCGCCAGCCCCGAGGGCGTAAGGCCATAGCGCTCCCCGAGCGCGTCGATCGCCGCCCAAATCTGCGCATGGGTGAGGATGTCCGACATATAGTTGCTGAGCGCCCGCGCGGAAGGATTTCCTATCGTTAGGAATATAACTATTAACTAGTCGGCACAATAGGAAATAGCGGGAGTTCCTCGCCGTTAGCCAATCGCCGCCAAGGCGCCTTAACCCTTTGAAACGTCATTCTCTCGTAGCGACGCAGCAGCGGGACCCTGACCTCTGCCGCTCGTCAAGGCTCGTCGCCCTCCCCGGCCACGCGGCCCGAGATGCGCCGGCGCGCCTGCTCGCGTCTGATCTTCCTGTTGCGCTCCTCGTGGCGCGCGCGCGCCTCTTCGCCGGAAGGCTGCAGCAGTTTGCGAAATTCGTCGCGCTTCTCATGGATGGAGGCGATGACATAGCCCATCGGCACGCCGATATCGACGAGCACCGTTTCGGCCAGCTGCAGGCTCGCTTCGATCGTTTCAGGAATCGCGTCGCTCGCGCCAAGCGCATATAGTGCGGTGGCGTGGCGGGCGTCGCGGGCGCGCGTTACGATGATCAAGTCGCCGCGAATTTCATGCGCCAGCCGCACCACCTCCTCGGCCGCCTGGGCGTTCTCCACCGTCACCACCAGCGCGCGGGCTTGCCCAACGCCGCAGCGAACGAGGAATTCGCGACGCGCCGCATTGCCCCAGTAAATCTCGACGCCCTTCGCCCGCGCTTCCGCCACGATCGAGACGACGTCTTCGACCGCGACGAAAGGGATGTCGTGCCGCGACAGCATGTCGCCGACGAGACTGCCTATGCGGCCATAGCCCACAATCACCACACGGCCCTCCGCGACCTGCCCCTCGGGCGCAAGATGAGCGTGTTGCGCGTCGTCCACGACGGCCGCGGCGCGCTTGGAAAGTCTCGCGCCGAGGCGGCCCAGAAACGGGATGGTGAAAATGCTGAGCGTGACGACGATCATCGCGTCAGCGCCGAAGTGGCCGGGCAGCACGCCCGCGTTCATCGCCGAGGTGAGCAGGGCGAAGGCAAATTCGCCGCCCGGCGCGAGCAGCAACGCCGCTTCCGCCGCCGCGCGCGATTCGACTCCGAAGGCGCGCGCGAGACCGAAGATCAACGCCGCTTTCACCGCGATCATGCTGACAGCGTGCAGCGCGACGGGTCCTGGATCGGCGACGACGGCGCCGATGTCGAGCCCCGCGCCGATGGAAACGAAGAAGAGGCCGAGCAACAGGCCCTTGAACGGCTCGATCGTCACCTCGATCTCCCGCCTGAACTCCGTCTCCGCGAGCAACAGGCCGGCGATGAAAGCGCCAAGCCCCATCGACAGTCCGGCGGCGGCGGTGACCAGCGCCTCGCCGACCACCACCAGCAGGCAGGCCGCCATGAAAAGTTCGGTCAATTGCGCCGATGCGACGAGACGGAAGAGCGGCCGCAACAAAAGGCGGCCGATGATGATCAGCCCCGCCAGCGCGATGAAAGCCGGCAAGAATGTCCACAGCGCGTCGACGACGCCGAAACCGCTCTGGCCGTCGACGCCGTTCTTGGCTTTCGCCAGCACGGAAACGAAGAACAGCGCCGGCGCGACCATCAGATCCTGCAGCAGTAGCACCGAGAAGGCGACGCGGCCGGGCGTTTTATTGAGTCGCTTTCCCTCGGCGAGCACCGGCATGACGACGGCGGTGGAGGACATAGCGAGCGCTATGCCCATCAGGATCGCGGGGGCCGCATCGACCCCGAACCAGAAATAGCCGACCATGGCCAGCACGGCCGTGCAAACGATGATCTGCGCCAGACCCAGCCCAAACACCAGATGGCGCAAGCGCACGAGGCGCTCCCAGGAGAGTTCCAGGCCGATCATGAACAACAGAAAGACGAGCCCGAATTCCGCGAGGCTGGAGACGCCTTCGACATCGGTAATGGTGAAGAACGCCGCCCAATCGTGCTCGCGCGCGAGGCGGCCTAATCCGAACGGCCCGAGCGCGGCGCCGGCCAGCAGAAAGCCGAGCACGGGCGAAATTCTTAAGCGATGAAACAGCGGCACGACGACGCCCGCCGTCGCGAGAAAAACCAGCGCTTCGCGATAGGACTCAAGATGAACTGAACTGGTCATGCCGCCCTTTTGCTCGCGCCGCGCCGATTCTTTCCAAAGGATAGACGGCGCGCGCCGTCCTTGGCGAGCAAAAGAGCAAGAGTCGCGCCGCTCATGACAGCGGGGCTTCGCCGAGGCTGGAAGCGTGGCCGCTTTAAGCGAAAATCTCGACCCGTCCGTCGGCGAGGCGGTAAATTCCCCCAACCACCTTGACGCGATTGTCCTTGACCGCAGCGCTCAGCAGCGGCGTCGCAGCCTTGAGCGCCTCGACAGTGAGCCGAACATTTTCCTTCGTCGCATTTTCGAGCATGTCGCCGGGACGCCCCGCGACGGCTTTGACCGCCGGGGTCAGCGCCGCGACGAGAGACGGCAAATGGCCGGGCAGCGTCGTTTTGTCCTCGATCGAGGAGATCGTCGATTTCACCGCCCCGCAGGAATCATGGCCAAGCACGAGCAGGAGCGGCGTTTTCAGCACTTCGACCGCGTATTCGAAACTCGCGACGCCCTCAGGACTGGCGAAATTGCCGGCGACGCGCACGACGAAGAGATCGCCGCGCGAACTGTCGAAGGCGTATTCCGGCGCAATGCGCGAATCCGCGCAGCTCAAAATGCCTGCGTAAGGGTTTTGTCCGCCGACAAGCGCTTCGCGCTCGGCGATGAAGTCGTGACGTCTGGCGGCGCCCTTGCGATAGCGCTCATTGCCCGCCATCAAACGCGCCAGCGCCTGATCGGGCGACAGGACATTTTCGGGCTTGGGCGGCGGCTTCACGGCTTTTTTCGCGAATGCGCCGGCGGGCGCCGTAAGCGCCGCCGCCAGCCCAACGCCCAGCGACAGAACGGTGCGTCGGGGAAATTCTTCTCCATGCATTCTACCGGGAGTTCCACAAACGCGACACATGGCGCGATCCCCTTTGCTTGACGACGCGGCGCGATTCCGACGTCGAATGGAAACGTTCACGAATTCATTCGTTGCAAGGCCAGAATCATGCATGAGGGCAGGCGGGCGCACAAGACGCCCCTCGCGGAAAAGGACCGCGATGAGCCGTTAACAAAGCGACAACTATGATTTCAGTTGCGCGTTCTTCAGGTCCAAGGCTGGGACATCGCATTTCAGCGCGCGAGCAAGCGCTCATAAACTTCGAGCGTCGCGCGCTGCATCTCCTCGACGGAGAAGCGCGCTTGCACGTTGCGGCGCGCGCGCAGCATCAATTCGTCGCGCGCAGACGCTTTCAACGCCAGCGCCTCCTCGATGGCCTCCGCCAGCGCCACGGGATCGCCGGGCGGCACGCGCCAGCCTGTCGCCTGGTTGCGCGGCGTTTGCGGCGGCGCCTGCACGATCTCCGGCGCCGCGCCAATGTCGGAGATGATGACCGGCGCGCCCATCGCCTGCGCCTCGATGGCGATGCGCCCGAAGGCTTCCGGCTCCGTCGCCGGCGCGACGATCGCGGCCGCCGCGAGATAGGCCGCCGGCATGTCCTCGCAATAGCCGTAATTGCGCACCGCTTCGCCCAGCCCCGCGCGCGCGATCTGCGCCTCGATGTTGCGGCGAAAGGCGTCGCTATGCGCCTCGCCCACAAAAATAATACGCAGATCGGACAGGCCTTCCCGCATCAGACGCTTGGCCGCCTCCAGCAACACGGCGTGCCCCTTGCGCGCGGAAAGGCGCGCCGGAAGCAGCACCACGCGCTCATGCGGCGCGACGCCCCATTCGGCGCGCAGCCGCTCGACGCGTCGTTGATCGACCGCGCTCGGAGAGAAGGTGCGCAAATCCGCGCCGCGCGGAATGACGACGACGCGCGCGGCGCTTTCGGGATGTAATTCGCGAATGCGCTGCGCGGCGAATTCGGAAATGGCGATGACGGCGTCGCCCGCCGTCATGATGGCGTTGTAGCGCTGCTTGATCGGCGAGCCGCCGCTATAGGCGCTGTGATAGGTGGTGACGAGTTTCGCTCCCGTCTGACGCGTCGCGTAATAGGCAACCCACGCCGGCGCGCGCGAGCGCGCATGGACGATGTCGACGCCTTCGTCGCGAATGATCCGCGCCAGCTGCACCGAGTTCAGCGCCATGGCGAAGGGATTTTTGGTTGCGGCGGGGAATGGCAGCCAGACGCCGCCCTTCGACTGCAATTCGCTGACCATGCGGCCGCCGCGCGACGCGACGAGACAACGCGCGCCTATGTGGCTCAGCGCCTCGGCCATATCGACCGTCGCGCGCTCCGCCCCGCCCGACTGAAGGTCGGGAACGATTTGCAGGATCGTCCGGCCGGCCAGACGCTGGTCGGGAGCGGCGATCGAGGCGAGCTGTTGCGACATCGGTGGACTGATGCGATCGAAGCCGCGACGGAAGCGTCCGGCCGATCGCATCTTCTTATTATATTGTTTACCAACTATGAGCGAAACGCCTATTTTCAAGCGCGCGGCGCCGCGCGCTTGATTGACGACCGAGCGAACCCCGCCTTGTCCGATTCCGACGATCTCGATTTTCTCGACATTCCCAATCCCGCGCCCAATCCCGCGGGCGGCTCGGGCTGTTCTTGGCGGATCGCGCGACGGTTGCGGCCCGCCGCCGCAAGCGGAAAAAGCGGTCCTGGCCTCGTCTGGCTCGGCGGCTTCGCTTCCGACATGGAGGGCACGAAGGCGAATTTCCTCGACCATTGGGCGGCCGGGCGAGGCCGGGCCTTTCTGCGCTTCGACTACTCCGGCCACGGCCGCTCGAGCGGGCGTTTCGAGGAGGGCTGCATCGGCGACTGGCTGGAGCAGAGCCTCGCCGTTTTCGAACATTCGACGCTTGGGCCGCAGATCGTCATCGGCAGCTCGATGGGCGGGTGGATCGCGCTGCTTCTGGCGCGCCGGCTCGCCGAGAAAGGCGCGGCTGAGCGAATCGCGGGTCTGATCCTGCTCGCGCCGGCCGTGGATTTCACGCAGGCGCTGATGTGGGATTCCTTCGATGAAGCGGCGCGCCGCGAAATCATGGAGAAAGGGGTGTTGCTGCGTCCCTCCGACTATGCGCCGGAGCCGTCGCCGATCACGCGCCGGCTGATCGAGGAGGGACGAGACCATCTGTTGCTTGGCGGCGTCATCCGCGCCCATGCGCGCGTCCACATTCTGCAGGGCATGCGCGACGCGGACGTGCCTTGGCGCCATGCGCTGACGATCCTCGAACATTTGAGCGCCGACCCCGTGACGCTGACCTTCATCGCCGACGGCGACCATCGCCTTTCGCGCGACGAAGATCTCGCCCAGCTCGCCGCGGCGATCGAGGCGATGAGCGCGCCGCCGCCTGGAGAGCCGCCGCGCGATCTTTTTTCCTGATTTCCGGGAGGTCGCACGCGACGTTCACTTAGTCTTAGCCATAACAAGCTGTTTACCCGTTCGTTCAGCTTTGCATTAACGCGCCTGCGCCATTTTTGCGGCGAATGGGCGCCATAAAGCGCGCCGGCATAGGGAATGAGCTGTCTTAGGATGCGCGTCTTCCAGCTTCTTATGGTCGCGATCGCGATGGCGGCGGGCTTGGGGAACGGCGCACACGCCGCCGACTGGTATACGGGCGCGCCGAACGACGGACCGCCCCAGGCGCGGCGCCCGCGCGTCGCAATCGACATCTCTCTGGACGCCACGTCGCAGCGGGCGGTGTCCGGCGTGATCATTGGGACCATCGCCCCCTTCGCGCCGATGGACCGCAGCGGCATGCGCGTGAGGGCCAGCGCGCTCGCCGGCACTTATGTCTACACGCCCTCAAACGCTTACAATAACGCGTACTATCTCAATGCGTTAGACGCGTTATTCTACTATGGCTACAACCCGTTCCTGACCCAAGTCTACGGCACCATCGTCGGCGGCTCTCTGCTCGTCGGCTATGAATGGGTGACGAACCGCGCCACCGTCGCGATTTACGCTGGCGGCGAGGTCATGAACACGAGCCTTTCGCCCAACGACCCCAACAATTCAGTCAAGGGCGGACGTGGCGGCTTCAAGATCGCGACCGACTTCTATGTGACGCCGACCGACGACATGATGATTTCCGGCGTCGCCTCCTATTCGACGAATTTCAATTCGTATTACGGCCGGCTGAAATTCGGCTTCGCCATCGCCGACCGGATCTATATCGGCCCGGAAGCCGGTGCGCTCGGCGACAATTTCTTCCAGCAATGGCGCTTGGGCGGCCATGTCTCCGGACTGCGCTTCGGCATGATGCAATTCGGCGCGGCGATAGGCTACCTCAACGACCGCGTGCGCGGCGGCGGCGTCTATGGGACGCTCGACACCCGGGTGACTTTCTAAATCTTCCCAAAAGCGACGATTCATCGTTAACGCGGCTTTCAGCACCTGCCGTCTACATTCTCTAGCGTGGGACTGTGGGGCTGTTGATGGCCGGGTTGCGTGCGTTCGCGTGGGTTGTGACAGGCGTGCTGGCGGCTGCGTTGCTGACGCAGCCGGTGAGCGTGCAGGCGCAGCTTTCGCTCGGCGTCACCATTATCGGCGCGCTCATCCTGATCTGGGTCTTCGGCCGGGGCTCCTTTGCGCGCCAGCTTTATCTGTCGCTGTCGAGCTTCGTCATCATCCGCTACGTCTACTGGCGCCTGAGCTACACGCTGCCGCCGCCTTCCGATCCGATCGGCCTGACCTTCGGCCTCATATTGCTGTCGGCCGAAATTTATTGCGTCACCATTCTCATCATCAGTCTGATCGTCAACGCCGATCCGGTGAAGCGCCAGCCATTGACGCGTAGGCGCGATGAGGATTTGCCGGTCGTCGACGTTTTCATCCCGACCTACAATGAGGACGAATACATTCTGGCCGCCACCATGGCCGCCGCCATGTCCATGGACTATCCCAAGGACAAGCTGCATGTCTGGCTGCTCGACGACGGCGGCACCGATCAGAAATGCAACGACAAGGATCCGGTGAAGGCCGAAGCCGCGAAACTGCGCCGCGCCTCGTTGCAGCAATTATGCAAGCGCATGGGCGGCAAATATCTCACCCGCGCCAAGAACGAACACGCCAAGGCCGGCAATATGAACAGCGCGCTCGCCCATGTGAAGGGCGACATCGTGCTTGTCTTCGACGCCGACCATGCGCCCTTCCGCTCCTTTCTTCAGGAGACGGTCGCCTATTTTCTCGACGACCCGAAACTCTTCCTGGTGCAGACGCCGCATGTCTTCCTCAACCCGGACCCGATCGAAAAGAATCTCAAGACCTTCAACCGAATGCCGTCCGAAAACGAGATGTTCTACTCGCTGACCCAGCGCGGTCTCGATAAGTGGGATGCTTCCTTCTTCTGCGGCTCGGCGGCGCTGCTGCGCCGTTCGGCGCTGATGGAGACGGGCGGCTTTTCCGGCGTCACCATCACCGAGGATTGCGAGACCGCCTTTGAGCTTCACGCCAAGGGCTATTCCAGCGTTTTCGTCGACAAGCCGCTGATCGCCGGCCTGCAGCCTGAAACCTTCTCTTCCTTCATCGGACAGCGCGTGCGCTGGTGCCAGGGCATGCTGCAGATCATGCTGCTCAAGAATCCGATGTTCAAGAAAGGCCTCAAGCCCATTCAGAGGCTCGGCTATCTCTCGAGCATGACCTTCTGGTTCTTCCCCTTTCCGCGCCTCATCTTCATGCTGGCGCCGCTCGCCTACATTTTGTTCGACGTGAAGATATTCGTCTCCAATGTCGACGAGGCCGTGGCCTTCACGGCGACCTATATGATCGTCAACGTCATGCTGCAGAATTATCTGTTCGGCTGCGTGCGCTGGCCGTGGGTCTCCGAACTTTACGAATATTGCCAGGGCGTCTTTCTGAGCAAGGCGATCGTCTCGGTCGTCATGAATCCGCGAAAGCCGACTTTCAACGTCACGGCGAAGGGCGTGACGCTCGACAAGGATCATCTGTCGGAACTCGCCTGGCCTTTTTTCGCGATGTATCTCCTGCTTCTGACCGGCGTCCTCGTCGCCGCCTTCCGTTACGTGGTCGAGCCAGGCGTCAGCAATCTGATGTTCATTGTCGGGCTGTGGAACGCCTTCAATCTCGTCGTGGCGGGCGTCGCGCTCGGCGCCGTCTCCGAGCGCAAGCAGCCCCGCCGACATCCCCGCCTCAACATCGCGCGCAAGGGCGCGCTTGCCGTCGGCGGCGAGAAGATCGCCGTCGACATCGTCGACGTCTCAGCCGGCGGTTGCGCGCTGCGCCTTAACGGCGACATGCCGGCGGCGCTGCTCGAAGCCGAAGACACGCGCGCGCGTCTAACGATCGAGCCGGTCGGCGATTTGGCCGGCGGGCACAGCCTGCCGCTTATCTTCCGCCGCGCGCCTTGCGAAGGCGACGAAAGAATTTACGGCTGCGAATTCGAATTGCTGCAGGCGGAAGAATATTATGTGCTCGCGGATCTGATGTACGGCGACCCGGAGGCGCTGTCGCGCTTCCTGGCGAGCCGCCGCAAGCACAAGAGCCTCTGGGCCGGCACCGGCCAGTTTCTGTGGTGGGGAATCATCGAGCCGCTTCGCGCGCTCTCTTATCTTTTCATTCGCAAACGGCCGGAAGAGTCAGCCCCGGAAACCGCGCCCGCGCCCAAGGCGGCGACAGCCTGGTTGTGGCGGCTCTCGGCGCAGACCGCAGCCCGGACGCCGCCCGCCGTTCCGTCGCTTCCTCAAATCGAGCCGCTGAAGCCAGCGGCGCGGCAACAGCAGTCGGCATGAGCGCGCGCCCTTCACATAAGGCGCGCGCATGGGCGCGCTTTCTGACCCGCGGCGCGCTCGCGCTCTGCGCCGCGTCGCCCTTTACGCCCGCGGTCGGCGCGCAGCAGCCGATTTTTCTCACCGCCCCCACGCCGCTTGCGCGGGTCGAAAGCGGCTTGCCCGCTCCGCTGGAATCGGCGCCGGCGATCGGCGCGCCTGTCGCGCCGCCGCCGACGCCTCCGGCCAACGCCCCAAAGGCGACGCCGAAACCTGCGGCGCTGCTGCGCCATCTGCCCAATAATATTCAGGGCTATCGCCTCGCTGGCGAGGCCGGCGCATCGGAATGGCCGATGTATCTCACCGAGGCGCAGGCGCGGCGAAAGCTTCAATTCCAGCTCGGCTATCTCGCCGCCGTCGCCGTGATGCCGGAATATTCGACGCTGACGCTGACGATCAACGACCAAGTCGTCGGCGAAACGGCGGTGACGGCGGCCCAGGCGGTGAAGGCCGTGACCTTCGACATTCCCCCCGGGCTGATGCGTCCAGGCTTCAACTCGGTTCGGCTCTCGAGCGCGCTGCGCCATCGCGTCGACTGCTCGCTGGAAGCCACTCACGAATTATGGGCGCAGATCGATCCGACTCAGACGGGGCTGATGCTCGACGAGGCAGACGCGAGCGTCGACTCGATCGCCGATCTCGGCGCGCTGCCGCCCGACGAGCAGGGCGCGCTGCCCATTCGCCTCGTGACGCCGCTCAAAGCGCAAAGCCGCGACATTGAGCGGCTGCTACGCGTCGTGCAGCTCATTTCTATCGTCGGCCGCTTCGAGCAGTCGGCGGTCGACGCCGGTCCGCTCGCCGGCGGGCGTTACGGCGTAAACTTGCTCGTCGGCACGGCGAAGGAGCTCGCTGCGCTGGGCGCCGCCGGCATATTGCCCGGCGTCATCGATCGCCCCCGCGCCATTGTCGTTCCGGCTACGCCGGAACGACGCACGACGATCATCGTTACCGGCGTCGACTCGGCGCAGGTCGACGAGGCGATGAAACAGTTTCTCGTCGCGTCGAAACCCAAGGGCGCGGCCGCCGGCCTGCGCGCCGCGGCGGCCTTTCCGGGTTTTCGCATGCAGGGCGGCCAACGCGTCAAGCTCTCGGACCTTGGCCTCAAGAACGTCGAGTTCGACGGCCGACTCTATCGCGCCGCCTTCAACATCATCTTGCCGCCGGATTTCTATCCCGCCGACTATGGGCGCGCCACGCTGCGCATGGCCGGCGGCTATGCGCCCGGACTGACCTCAAAAGCCCAGCTCGTCATCAACATCAATGAACGCACCGCGGTCAGCCTGGCCTTGCTGAAATCGACGGGCGAGACGTTCAAGGACAATCCGCTGCCTCTGCCGCTCGGCTTCCTGAGGCCGGGTCTCAATCGCATCGAGATCGAGGCGCATGTGCCGACCCCCGCCGACGACAGCTGCGACACGCTGGCGGCGAAAGCGGCGCCGAACCGCTTTCTATTCCTCGACTCGACAGAGTTCGAGCTGCCGCAG
>CAZCJY010000019.1:0-8496 GCA_964498975.1 uncultured Methylocystis sp. | reverse complement strand
GGCGACGGGCGGCTTCCCCTTTCGCCGGCGCGGCGCGGCGCTCCCTGCTTTATCTGCCGCGCCTCGACCAGAAATCCATCGGCGCCGCGGCGACGATCGTCGCCCGTCTCGCCGTATCCGCGGGCCGTCCGATTGATTTCGAGATCACCCAGACAGCGCCGCAAAAGAACGCCGCGCGCAAAGGCCCGACGCTCGCCGTCGCGCCCTATGACGCGCTCGACCCAGACTTGTTGCGCCAGCTCGAGATGCCCGTCGATGAACTTTCGCAAGCATGGCGCGAGAAGATCGGCGCCGAAAGCGCGCCGGACGGCGGCTTTGCGCCGTCGCAATACGAGGCCGCGACGAACAACCGTCTCGTGCTGCAAAACAACTTTCCGATGGCCTGCCATCCCTCGAAGACCGGCGCTTTTTCGCAATCCTTGAAGCGCGCCGAGCCGAAATTGCCCGGCGTCGCCGCCTTCGCGCCGGAAGCGCTCGCCCCCGCTGAGGCCGACGAGTCGAGCGAAGCGCCGCGCGATCTCTTCCAGGAGTGGGACGCGCGCCTGCGCAACGAACGCCGTATCGCGGTCGTCTCCGAATGGGCCGATCGCGTCGGCGCATGGGGCAAGGCGAAATTCACCGACGCTGGCGTCTGGATGCGCAATTTCGAACTTGGCGCGAAGAAGCAGGAGATGTCGACGCAGACATTGCTCGCGGTCGGCCAGAATATTCTCGGCGATACGAGCGAAGACGTGTGGACCGTCGTCACCGCGCCCAACGCGGACGCGCTGGCCGAATCCGTCGCCTGCCTCGTCGACCCGCGCGTCTCGCGTCAAATCGCCGGACGCGTGTCGCTGCTCGATCTCGCACAAGCGAAGATTGACGTGACGCCTGTCGCCAATTCGCGCTTCGTGATGACGCAGCCGCTTTCGGCCGGCAATGTCCGACTCATCGCCGCCGGTTGGCTGTCGCTCAATTCTCTTTACTACGTCGCCGGCGCGTTGACGCTGGGCCTGTTGCTCGCGGCGACGACGCGGCTGTTCGTCAAGAATGTCGGCAGGAGGACGCGATGACCGCGCTCCGCTGCGCCGCCGTCATTTGCGCTTTGCTCGCCGCGTCCGACGCGCGCCCTCAAACGCCTGCGCAGGAAACTCCGCCCGCCCCGCTGACGACGAAAGCACCGCGCCTTGGGCTCGACTCGCGGCCGCTGCCGCTCGGCGGCGCGCTGAAGAGCCCTTTCATGTGGCAGGCGTATAAGACGCGCTTCATCTCCGAACACGGACGCGTCGTCGACACCGGCAATAATTTCATCAGCCACAGCGAGGGGCAAGGCTACGCCATGCTTCTCGCCGTCGCCGCCAATGACCGCGCGGCCTTCGATCGGCTGTGGGGCTGGACGCGCGCCAATCTCATGGTGCGACACGACCAGCTCATCGCCTGGCGCTGGGAGCCGGCGCGGCGGCCCGCCGTCGCCGACATCAACAACGCCTCGGACGGCGACATTCTCGTCGCCTGGGCCCTGGCCGAGGCCGGCGAATTCTGGGGCGATATAAGCTATCGCACCGCCGGGCGGCGCATCGCCGTCGAGCTGGCGCGCAAGCTCGTCATGTTCAAGACGAAGCTCGGCGCGATTCTACTTCCCGCCATCTCGGGCTTTCATGCCGAAGAAAGACCGGACGGCCCCGTCGTCAATCTCTCCTATTACGTCTTTCCCGCTTTCTCCCGCCTGAAGCTCGTCGCGCCGGAAGTCGATTGGGCGGGTCTGACGCAGACGGGACTCGATCTGCTCGACGCGACGCGAACGCGCGAAGAGACGCTGCCGCCCGACTGGCTGTCCTTGAAGAATTGGACGGCGAGGCCCGCCGAAGGCTTTCCGCCGCAGTTTTCTTACAACGCCGTGCGCATTCCGCTTTATCTCGCCTGGGCCGGCCTTGGCGAGCGCGAGCAATATGCGCCATTCATCGCGCTGGTGAAGCGCACCCGCGGCGCAATGGCGATCGTCGACGTCGCGAGCGGCAAGGAAGTCGGCCAATTCGGCGATTCCGGCATCGGCGCCGTCGGAGCGCTGACGGCCTGCGTCGTCGAAGGCTCCAAGGCGCCGCCGCAGCTTTTCACGCCGAGCCCCGCCGACCATTACTACCCCGCGACCATCCATCTTTTGGCGCTGATCGCCATACAGATGAGGCATGCGTCATGTCTGCGCTGAGACAAGCCGGCGCCGCGCTTATCGCGACATGTTTTTTCCTCGCGGTCTACGCCGTGCGGGCCGAAGCGCCTGCGCCTCCCATCCAGGACAAGGCGCTCCGCAACGCGCCAGACGCCGTGCAGGAAAAGCCGCAACGAAAAGCTCAACCAAAGGCGGCGTCGAAAACCGCCCTTGTCGCGCCGGCGAAGAATATCGTCGGCGCGGCGCCCGGCCCCGACGACTTGGCGCTGCGCTATTTCGCCTCTCTGAAGCAGACCGCGCGCGTCAATGCGGAGCTCCTGCGCCTCAAGCGCCTCTATCCGACCTACGAAACGCCCGCCGATCTTTACGAGACGCCCGAAGAAGGCGGCGTCAATGAGGGACCTTTCTGGGCGCTTTATGCCGCCGACAAGATCGACGAGCTGAAGGCCGCGATCGCGGAGAAGCAGCGCGACATTCCCGGCTGGAAGCCCTCCGCCGATCTCTCAAAAAAAATGCGGCGCAAGGAGCTTCGCCTGAAGATCGGCGGCCTGTTCAAGGCTGAGAGATTTCTCGATCTTGTCGACTATGTCAGAGGCGAAAATGTCGACATTAACGATCTGGCCGAAGAGGTCGACGTTCTTTGGACCATCGCCGAAGCCTATGCGCGCGCCAAGCAGAACGAAGAAGCGGTGAATATGTATAAGCGCATTCTCGCCGCGTCGAACGATCCGCATATTCGCGTCGCGACGATCCAAAAAGCGCTTGGCGGCCTGCGCATGACCGACGTCGAAACCCTGCTCGCCGCCATGCCCGGCGCGACCGAGGGAAAAGGCGAATTCGTGACGATCGCCATCGACGTCACTCGCGCGCGGATCGCCGCCTTTTTGCATGACGAGCGCGCAGAAGAACTGCCGGCCGCCGACATGGCGAAATTCGAAGCCTATGCGAGAGAGAGCCGCGACGCCAATCAGCTTGGGCTCGTCGCCTGGTACGACTACAAACGCCACGACTACGCCGCCGCTCTCGAATGGTTCAAGACGGCGATCCAAAACGATGGCGACGCGATGATCGCCCATGGCCTCGCGCATTCGCTGCGCGCGCTCGGGATGCAGCGCGAGGCCGAGGAAGTCGCCTTCGCCTGGCATGAGCCGTCGGCCAATAACATCATTCTGTTCCTCGACCTGCTTGGCGCCGATTTGATGCGCGAAGTTCCACCTTATGTCGAACCCGAGCGGCTCGCGCGCTACGCGAAAGTGACGATGGAGGCCGCGTCGGGCGAGGGCGCGCAAGCGCTCGCCTGGTACGCCTACAACAGCTGCCAGTTCGACGTGGCGCTTCCTTGGTTCGAGCGCGCCGTCGCCTGGCGTCCGTCGGAAGAGGCCGTTCAGGGCTATGCGCTCACGTTGCGCAAGACGAAGAAGGAGAAAAACTTCTTCGACCTCGCCAATCGTTATGACGGGCTTTTCGCCAAGCTCATCGAGATTCTCTTTCCCGACGGCTATTACCGGCCGCCGACGCCATGCGATCAGAAAGGCGCCGAAAAATTTCACGGCGCCGCGCTGCGCACGCCCGCCTTCATCGTCCCAGGTCCCGCGCTGATCTCCGGCGCGCCGGGCAATTACGCGCCGCTCGCCGCCTCCTTGCTCGCGCAGAATAACGGCGCAATGCCGATCGACATGCAGACGCCGCAGGATGTGCTGATTCAGCGCGCGCTCAAGAATCTCAAGGGCAAATTCCCGGCGATCGTCGCGCTCGACAATCCGCTGCGCTTTCGGCCGCTGCCGATCGCGGCCGCCTTCAATGCGCGCCCGCCCGCTCTCGGTCTGCCCGTCGCGCCTGAAACGCCACTTGCCCGGGATCCCGCGGCGGCGTTGCGGCCGCCGCTCGTTGCGAGCCGCGTGCCCGGCGTCGGACCGATGCCTTACGAGCGCTACGGCTTCAGCCTGCTGCCCGGATGGAACGGAATAGGGACGGCGACCTGGCCGCCCTATTCGCAGCAGGGCGCGCCCGCGGGCACGTCCTTCGCCAATCAAGACGCCGAGGCGGCGCGCGCCGGCATCGCGGTGTTCGACGCGCGCGATCCCGCGAACGCCCGTGGCCTGGCGCCGGGCCAGCCGACGACCGCGACCTATGGCTTGCAGCCGCAAGCCTATCCCCCGCAGGGCCTCTATGCCGCTCCGGGCCCACGCGACGTTCCGCCGCCGGCGCCGATGCGCGCGCCCGTCGGCTACGGCCAATATCCGCAACCCGTTTACCGCAACCCTTGAGTCGCTGAAATGATCGCTCCGTTCAGCCGTCGCCTCGCTATCATCCTATGCGCAGCCTTTTGCGCGGCCCTCGCCGCTTGCGGCCAAAGCCAGCCGGAGCGCGAGTTCGTCGCCGACGCGAATTCGGCCGTCACGGGCCAGTTCATCGCCGGGCAGACGCTGTCGGAACCGATCACGGGAAGAAGCGACGCGCTCAATTTCGCCGTGCTGACCCTGCCGGCCGGGGCCGGGCGCGGCAAGCTCACCGAAAAGCAATATGCGAACGGCTGGCGCCAAAGCGCGTCGCTCGACAATGCAAAAATGGCGGGCGACTGGAGCGATCTTTCGATCGACATCATGGGCCCGGAGCCTGCCGAGAACGGCGCCGGCGTCATACGCATCGCAAAGCCGACGCAGGAAAGCGTCCGCAACGAAATTCTGGCGCGGTTCCGCGGCGTGCCGATGCGCATCGCGGCGCGTCCGATGTATAACGCGCTCGGGCCCTTCGGCCTTGCGGTCGGCGCGGGCCCCGACGACATGCGCTGCGCCTACGCCTGGCAATGGGTCGACAATCTCGCGGCTGCCGCGCGCGGCGAGAAGGCGAACTTCTTCAATAGCGGCGACATGGCCGCCTCGATCCGACTGCGTCTGTGCCGGCGCGGCGTCACCGCTGACCAGCTCGCGGCGTGGTACGAGCGGCTCGAGATCGCCGATCCGGCGAATGTCGCGCGGATCGCCGAGGCGATGCGCAACAACGCTTATGGGCAAACGGCCGGCGGCGGAGTGGTCGTCGACACATCCGAAACGCTCGAAGCGACGCTGATCGGCGCGCATGGGCCTCCGCGGGCGAGCGCCGCCCGGCACGCCGCCCATCGGCACGCCCAGCAACCGCGCGCGAAACCGAGCTTTGCGCCGGAAACGCCCGCGCCAATGACGACGCCTTCCTCGCCCAGCGCCGACGGACGGCAATATCTCGCGCCGGTCGGGGGCGGCGCGCCGCAATATGTCGCCAGCGCCCCGGCTACGCGCGGCGCGGGCTTCGGCCTCGTGCGCGGCGTCGATCCCGGCCTGCCGGCGCAGGCCTATCGGGGCCCAGCCAGCGCGCGCGCCGTCGTTCCGCCGACGACCGGCGGCGCCCCGCTCTATCTCGGCCCGGCGACGCGGTAGGGCCGCGCCGCTTGCCGCTTGACACGCCCGCCGCGCGCATCGATGTTGCCGAACAAATCGTTCGGCAAATCGAACGTCAGGAGATCGCTTGTCCATCCTGTCCGAAGCGAGGCCCGCCTGCGGCGAGGGCTTCGCGCCAAAGACAGTCATTTTCCCGACCGAGCAGGCGCTCGCCACGGACGGCGGCGGCCGCATCGCGCCGCTCGCCATCGCCTATGAAACCTATGGCCGGCTGAATGCGGCGCGCAGCAACGCGATCCTGCTGTGCCATGCGCTGACCGGCGATCAATATGCGGCCGGCGTTCATCCCGTCACCGGCAAGCCCGGCTGGTGGGAGGCGATGGTCGGCCCGGGCAAGCCTTTCGATACGGACCGCTACTTCCTGATCTGCTCGAATGTCGTCGGCGGCTGCATGGGCACGACGGGCCCCGCCTCGGCGAATCCCGCGACGGGCAAGCCCTATGGCCTCGACTTTCCGGTCGTCACCATCCGCGACATGGCGCGCGCGCAGGCGATGCTGATCGATCATCTGGGGATCGAAACGCTGTTTTGCGTCGCCGGCGGCTCGATGGGCGGCATGCAAGTGCTGCAATGGGCGGCGAGCTATCCCGAGCGCGTCTTCTCGGCGATGCCGATCGCGACTGCGGCCAAACATTCGGCGCAGAACATCGCCTTTCACGAGGTGGGGCGACAGGCGGTCATGGCCGATCCCGACTGGCGCTCGGGCCGCTATCAGGAGCAAGGCGTGCGTCCCGAGAAGGGCCTCGCGGTCGCGCGCATGGCCGCGCATATCACCTATCTTTCGGAAGCCGCGCTACAGCGCAAATTCGGCCGCAAGCTGCAAGACAGATCAGCGCCGACCTTCTCCTTCGACGCGGACTTCCAGGTCGAGAATTATCTGCGTTACCAAGGGCTGGCCTTCGTCGAGCGCTTCGACGCCAACTCCTATCTCTTCGTCACCCGCGCTTGCGACTATTTCGATCTCGCCGCCGACTATGACGGTTCGCTCGCCAAAGCCTTCAAGGACACGAGAACGCGCTTTTGCGTCGTCTCCTTCACGTCCGACTGGCTCTATCCAACCTCGGATTCGCGCGCGATTGTCCACGCGCTCAACGCCGGCGGCGCCTCGGTGTCCTTCGTCGAGATCGAATCCGACAAGGGTCATGACGCCTTTCTACTGCATGAGCCGATGTTCATCGCGACGACGCGCGGCTTCCTCGATTCCGCCGCCGCCGCGCGCGGCCTTGGCCGCGACGGAAATCCAAGATGAATTTCTCTCCCGCGCCCGACCCGCAGGAGACTCCTGCGCAGCCGCTCGACCCTGCGCGCCTCGATCTTGCCGTCATCGCCGACATGGTCTCGCCGGGCGCGCGCGTGCTTGACGTTGGTTGCGGCGACGGCGCCTTGCTGCAACTGCTCGCGCAAAAGAAAGGCGTCGACGGACGCGGCGTCGAACTCTCTCAGCGCGGCGTCAATGAATGCGTCGCCAAGGGCCTTTCCGTCATTCAGGGCGACGCCGACACCGACCTCGCCGATTATCCCGACGACGGTTTCGACTATGTCATTCTTTCGCAGACCCTGCAGGCGACGCGCCGCCCGCGCGACGCGCTCGCCAATATGTTGCGCATCGGGCGCCGCGCCATCGTGTCTTTTCCAAATTTCGGTCATTGGCGCGTGCGCGCGCAACTCGCTTTCAGCGGCCGCATGCCGGTGACCGGCCATCTCTCCTACCATTGGCACGACACGCCGAACATTCATCTTTGCACCATTCGCGATTTCGTCGAACTGGTCGACGAGCTTGGCGCGCGTATCGAGCGAGGCGTCGCCTTAAATCGCGCCGGCGCGCCGATCCGCGTCAACGCCCCCTGGCGGATATGGAATCTTCTGGGCGAACAAGCAGTGTTTCTATTGGAGCGCAGCGGCGCCGAAGGCGGTTGACCATGCGACGGTTTGTCCCGCCGCGCCGTCTTTCGCCAATTGGGCGTTCGCGATAGCCTCCGATTTGGCGGCCAAATAAGAAATCCGCAGGGGGAAGCGGCGACGCCGTTGGGCTGCGCGTTTTTTCGCGCCGTTCGCGACCGAGGCGTTCGCCGCGCTTTAGGAGGAGGCGCGAGCTTGACAACGCATACGAGCGAGATCGCGCCGAGCTATATCGCCACGCCGCGCAAGGGTCGCATCGGTCGGCGCGCGCCGCCGGCTCAGCCAGCGGAGCCGCTGAAGTTGCGCGATGCGTCGCTTTTTTCTCAAATCGACGAAGCGACGCTGTCGCGCCTTTCGCTCGACGCCAAGGTCGAATCCTATGAGGACGGCGATTCGATCTTTCGCCAAGGCGACGCGATCGCCAATCTCACCGTCGTCCTGCGCGGCTATGTCAAGCTTCTTCGCATCGCCGCTTCGGGCGACGAGACACTGATCGGCATTCGCGTCGACGGCGAGACGATAGGCGAAGCGCCGATGCGCGCCGATGAAGTCCACAGCCTTTCCGCCGAAGCGGTCGGTCCAACGACGGCGCTCAAGCTGCCGGCCGCGCGTTTTGCGCGGCTCGTGAAGGAGTCGCCGTCGCTCTGCGCCGCCGTGATACAGGACGCCAAGGACCGCATCGCCTGGCTGATCGGCGAGGTTGAATCGCTCAAAGGCCAGAACGCGGATCAGCGACTCGCGCGCTTCATCCTGTCGCTCTGCCCGGCTGGCGAGGAGCAATGCCGTTTCCGCCTGCCCTATGACAAGCGCCTCGTCGCCGCGCGGCTCGGCGTGAAGCAGGAGACGCTGTCCCGCGCCTTCGCCAAATTGCGCGATTATGGCGTGCGCACCGAGACGCGCCATGTGCATGTCGAAAGCGTGTCGCGCCTTGCCCGCCAGTGCGACCAGCTCGGTCGGGCGTCGCATCCGCCAGCCGAACGACGCAAAGGCGAGAACCACGACGATGCGGCATAGCGC
>CAZCJY010000018.1:15321-21124 GCA_964498975.1 uncultured Methylocystis sp. | reverse complement strand
CCCATCCACGCCGTCTCGGCATCTTTCCGCGAGCAATACGACAAGAACCTCTGCACCGTCTCTCGGCTCCCCTTCACCAAAGAAAGCCTCACGTCCCATAAACTCATGCCTCCGCCGAGCCATGACGGGGCGCCCCAGGAGATCGCCGACGCATATCTGAAAGGCACACCCTTCGAAGCACTGAAGACTGCGCGGCTTCCGTTTGCCATTCCAGAAGCGCAGCGCGGCGAGCACTGGCATCTGTTGGGCGGCAGCGGCCACGGCAAGACGCAGACGCTTAGCCACATCATCATGAGCGATCTGCAAAAGCCCGACCCACCAGCGCTCATCATCATCGACAGTCAGGGACAGCTCCTGCCGCAAATCCAGCGACTCGCCCTATTCGATCCAGCCATGCCCGGTTCCCTATGCGAGCGTCTCATCATCGTGGACCCGGAAGACGATACGCCACCAGCGCTCAACATGTTCGCGATCGACAACTCCCGCATCCATGGCTACTCGCGCGTCGCGCGAGAGATCGTCGAAGGCGACATTCTCCAGCTCTTCAACTACATATTCGCCTCACTCGCCGCTGAACTCTCGACACAGATGGGCACGGCCTTCGCCTATGTCTCTCGCCTCATGCTCTCGATGCGGCCTGCGGCCACGATCCACACACTTCTCGAGTTTCTCGAAGAGGACGTGAAGCGCGCGGAGCAGAGCAGATTCTATGACAACATCATCTCGCTAGACCCCACAGCGCGCAGCTTCTTCGAAAAGCAATTCTACAAGAACGCATCATTCACTCAGACACGATTTGCGCTCGCACGCCGCCTCTACGACGTGGTGCGCGTGCCAGCCTTCGAGCGCATGTTCGCATCGCGGCAGAACAAGCTCTCGATGTTCGACGCGATACAGCGCGGGAGCATCATTTGCGTCAACACCAGTGACGCGATGCTCAAGGATGCCTCTCCCCTCTTCGGGCGCTACATGATCGCCTCTACTATGGCCGCGGTATTCGAGCGCGTAGCCGTGCCGGAGCACGAATGGAACACAGCCTATCTCATCATCGACGAGGCGGCATCTTACTTCGACGAGAATCTCGAGAAGCTCCTTCGACAAGCGCGCAAATACAAGCTTGGCATTCTCTTCGCACATCAGCTCATGGACGACCTGAAGGGCGCGATGCGCGCGCATGTCGCTTCCAACACGAGCATCAAGATGTTTGGCGGCGCGGGCTACTCGGATGCAAAGCAGCTCGCCAATGAATTCCAAAACACCCCAGACTTTCTCTTTTCACAAAAAAAGGACAACCGCGATCCATTGAACCCACAATGGGCGAATTGGGCCTGCTACATTCGCAACGTGACGCCGCACGCCATATCGATCAACGTCCCCTTCTATGCATTGCGCGATGCGCCGAAAATGAGCGAGGCGAGCTACCAGACGCTCCTGACACGCAATCGCGTACGCTACGCGGCCGATCCGAAGGAAGAACCTGCAGCCGCGGCTGCAGCGCCGCCAAACATCAAGCCAGAAACCACCGAGCCGCCCCCGCCACGCGCGCCGACCGCGTCTCGCTCCCCTACACCGTCACCCGCCTCAAGACGCAAGCAGCCACGTCGCGACCCGGACGCGTGATAAAATTATTCATTGAACGCCGCATTGCGCCACCGCCCGCGCCACTCCATGGCATTGTATGCGTTACGTTTATTTCCTTCGCGCATAGCGTATGTACTCTCGCCTATGACAGCGGCACTCCCACGCAAGAATCGCACACGTCACACCCGCGCGCCGAGCGGCCGGCGTACTTCGATCACCGACAATGACATCTACGGCATCTTCGAACCCTTGAGCCGGCATGCGCAGCTGACCACGAAGCAGCTCGTCGCATACGACCGCCGGTATCCGATGAAGACGCGCGAGCGCCTCACCCAGCTTTTTCATGAAGAGGGCGAATGGCTGGGCCGTCTCGGCCAGGACATAAAATTCGCGAACTATCTCACGGTCGACGAGATACACCATCTCGGCAGCGACGCCGCGCAACTGCTCATCGCCAAAGGGATCATTCCGAGTGCCGAATGGGTATTCGCGACGAGGATCGGCGGGCACAGCAATACTCCCTCCCGCATCGTCCGGCTCGCACACGACCATATGGCATCCAACATCGCGCTCGACATCGAGATCGGCGCACGCGAGGACAAGAACGCGCAGTTCGTCAGCCACATCGACATCATCAAGGCCGCGCCCGCCGCCACGCGCCTCCTGAAGAAACCGCTGCGCATCCCGGTACCCGACACCGTCGGCGCTCCCAAATGGATCGAACCCGACGCGCTCTTTGGCCTGGGTAATCGCTACTACGCACTTGAGGCCGATATGGGCACCGAGACCATCGAGACGATCATTCGCGGCAAGGTACTCGCCTATCGCGAGATAGTCGCCACATGCACGATCGACGACCATCTTGGCATCGACAACCTCACCGTGCTTTTTGTCACGACAAGAGAACCACGGATGCGCTCCATGATGGAAGAATTGCGCACCATCGCCAGAGACGGCCGAACACCGAGATTCGCCTTCGCGTGCCGCCCCGACCTTGCAGATTTCATGCATACCCCCGCACCAACGGGAGAACTCATCCGACTACCCTGGGAGAGAGTAGGTTACGAACCACTTGGCCTTATAGCGTCGGCAAAAGCATGAGCTCGATAACGCGTCGTACGACGTTGAACAAAAAATCCTTCACTCACCGTCATCAGCGGTTCGGTCTTCCTTCTTCCGCTTTACTTTTTCAGTGGCAGCTTCTGTTGGCTTCTTGATCCAAGCGAATGCAAATTTGTATCCCAAAGCTTGTAGTTCTCGCGCAGCTTGCCGAAACGTGACGAGACTGAAGAATGGCAACCTAGGCGAGCCACTCGACGTAATCACCCCATAAATGACCTTAAACTCACTTGGCTTAACTTCGTCGCGGGCGCTAGGTATTACATCATCGAACCCCACCAATCTGAATAAGGCTTGCTGAGCGATGATTTGTCCCCGGAGTGCATCCCGGAAAACCCCGTCAAGTTTCAGCACCCGAGCGGACACTGTGCCTTGACTGAAAAGATGGCTAAGTCGAGACGACGATGTTTTATCCTTTATATGAATCATCTCTCGGCTTTTCGATATAAAATCGCAAGCCTCTATGAACGAAGCCGCACCAGTCGGCCGCAGCATCTTTCGATCTAGACACAGGAGATCGTGGCCGCTGATTGCAATTCTGTTATTGTATTTTTCTTCGTTTTCTCCGCTTTCGCCTGGGGGCAACTCAACCTGCTCAACGGATTGGAAGAACTGCGTGACATCTTGCGCCAACATTGGATCGACGAGATACCAGCGACCGCCGGAAAGGACATAATGTTTTCCCTCCATTTCGATGTCGAAGACAATGCAGTCTCTCACTCGCCATTTGTCACCGCAATCGGTTCCTTCTTCATCTACTTCATGCACCGTATGCTGTATCAAGTCTTCAATGCCGAAGTCAGTCTTCCCTCGCTCCTTAAGCGCGATCAGGTACCCCGTGATATCTAGATCATGGAAAATCTGTGCACTGCGAAATCCCTTGTATCTGATGCAATTGGCGTGTTCGGGATCGTAAATCACCGGAAATGCTAGATGCAACGTGTCGGGCACGACGCCAGCAAGAGCAGATGTAAGAGCCTCGGCGACCTTGGCGTCAAGCTTCTGAATCAATTCAGCGTCACGGACATGACGTATCTGATCAATCCATGCGAAGTTTTCTTTGTAGTCGTCTTTGTTGTAGGCAGCGAGCGCTTCAGCGCAGATCGTAGGTAGGTCAAGGACGCTCGCCTTTCGATCCATTGAAAGGGCATCACTTCCAGACACCCGACTCGCAAAATTCAAATTCTTCGGCCGTCCTGCAATTCCCCGAACAATGTCGCGCTCAATGTCGATACTAAAGGCCGTTTGATCAGAACCCCTGCTCGTTTGACTTCGCCGAGATACGGTATTCTCATCTGGCGTTCGAAAATCCGCGCTCTTAAGCTGAACCGGATCGACGGTATTGAGCACGATCCTGAGCCCAAAATCTTGCTCGAAAAATGCTGGATCAAGCTTGACATGACCGAGACCGAAGGAGACTGCAAACCACCTGTCACTAGCACCTAGGAACACTACACCGATCGCCGTAAGATTGATCAGCTTACTTTTTTCTTCTCCACTCAACTCCAAGAAGCCTGCCCACTTCGGCGCGCCACCACCGATGGTCTCAAGTACGATTTTCGCACCTTCTATCTTAGGCCAGTCAACGAGCTCCGAACCCCCTCGGACAGCGTCCTCGATAACCAAGCCTTCGCGCAAAAGTCTGATCGATAATTTTTGTGTCTTCTTGCTCATAGAAATCTCTTCAATGCCCTTCGTCAGGGTTCAATTGGCATTCATCATTGTGGTGCAGGATATGACAACGTGAATTGACCAGCAAACTGCACGTATGTGGGCCACACGATTCCGTGTGGCCCCTTTTTCAATCCTCCCGCTCTTTCGGAGGCACGAGGATGAATTGGCCGTCGAGCGGCAGGAAGTTCAGCTTCACGACCAACCCGTCGCCCTCATGGAAGGGCCACGCAGCCCCGATGGTGGTCATGAATTCCCCATCGGGCGTTTGCTTCGCTCGCGCATTGTATACGGGGCGAGAGCCCTTCGGTTTGCGGTCGTCTGTTTTGCGTGTCGACATGTGTACAACCTCCTCCATCTGCGCATCTGCCATCTATACTAGCAGTAGAACAGAAGAGGAGGACGCGATGTCCACAGCACCACTATCCTTCGCAGAGATAAAGGACAAAGTTTCTATTGAGCAGGCGCTGCCATTAGTAGGCATCGCACTGAAAAGGTACGGCTCACAACTTCGAGGAGTCTGCCCGATCTGCAAGGACGGCGGCGATAGAGCTTTCGTCGTCACGCCGGCAAAGGGCGTCTACTACTGCTTCGGCAAATGCCGGACGGGCGGTGACATGCTCACCTTGGTCTCGCGAATCAAGAATTGCTCTGTGCGCGAAGCGGCTGAATTCATCGCCGCGAGCGTGGGAATCTCCGGCAAACGTTCCGAAGCCGATGCGACGGTTCCTCGGGACAGTTCCCCCCAGCCCCTCTCCGGTAAGGAAGGGCTGAAGCCCCTGGAGTATCTGCTATCGTCTCACGAGGCGGTGCAGGCTCTAGGGGTGGCGGCGGAGACCTGCGGGCACTTCGGGGCGGGCTTTGCGCCGAAAGGCATCATGCGCGGCCGATTGGCAATTCCCATCCACGACCGTGCCGGAACGCTGCTCGCCTACTGCGGCCGTGCGGTGAAGGAGGAGACGCCGACGCTGATCTTTCCGAACGGCTTCCGGCCGGACACAGTGATCTTCAACGGCCATCGGATCGAGCAGGGTGACACGATCTATGTCGCCCGCGACCCGCTCCAAGTGCTGCTGGCCTTCGAGCATGGCGTGACTAACGTCGTGTCATTCCTCGGAGATATCACCGTCGACGCACTCCACGTGCTGACCGTCCTGATGGACGAAAAGGACGTGCCGAGCATCGACCTTATCTGAGCGCCTTCGGGCGCTCTTTTTTTGACTCGACTGGACGAAGTATGCGCTAGCGCAAGCGCTCTCGGACGACTCCACGCCATCACTCCGCCGGCCGCTTCGACTTTGCCTGCGCGCCGAGCCGGAAATAACCGGAGCTGTGGCAATACATGGCGACAAATGGCGCAAAGAAGAAAATCGCCGCCACGACATACAGCGGCGTCGTGCCCTTCGGGGATTTTGACATACTTTCTATCATG
>CAZCJY010000018.1:0-15311 GCA_964498975.1 uncultured Methylocystis sp. | reverse complement strand
AATTGACGAAGGCAATGACTGGCACCGCGACGGCAAAGACGCGATCGCCGCCGAGAGCGCCGATAGTCGCCAGCGCGATCGCCAGCGCAGATAAGTGGAGCGGGCCATAGAATGGCACGAGAAGGGCGACGAGGGCCACGCACAGCGCGGCTATCCCCATTCCTTTGGCCATCAGTTGCAAGTCAGCCGCTGCCGAGTTACCTGCGACAGCCGCGCCACTGGCAGGCACGATGTTCGGCGATTCGATGCGTGGAGCGTCCGGGGCGACCTTGTTGGGCGGCCGTTCGGTTGAAACGATCGCATCGGCCTCCACCCCGACAGTTGCCGCCGCCTCGCCCCGGCGCTCTTCCTGAGACTTGGCGCCGTCGCTAGGGAGCATCGGCTCGACGTGGGCTTGCGGAGCTTCCAAGAGTTGAGGCGACGCGGGAGGCTGTAAGTGAGCGCGTCCGGTCGCGGCGTGATTGCGCTGGCGCATAAGCGTAGCGCCGAGGAGGACGGCCAAGACGCCAGCAACGCCGCCCGTTATCCAGGTCGAAGATGGTATTTCCCTCAAGGGCTCGGGCAACGCCACTTTGAACGCCGGCGCCGCTGACAACGTTCCGTTCTCGGGAGGCTTCCCCGCGTGTCGGGTGTCGGGCTGCGCCACTATCCGAGCGGCCTCTCGCGATTGGGCGTCGCGTTGCTCGCGCTCGCGCTGTTCCTGCAACGCCCGTTCTTGCTGTTCGCGCGCCGCGCGTTCCCGGCTCTCATGTTCTTCGCGCCTGAGTTTCTGACGAAAACTTTCCTGAAGCGCCACTAAGTTCGCACGCTGTTGCGTCAGCTTACTGCGATCACTCGGCTGGAGCTTCGAAAAGGTGGCGGCTTGATCGCATGCGGCGATCTCGCTTGCGGGGTCTCGCCCTGCGCCAGCCGTCTCGAAACACGTCTGCCACTGCCGTAGGAATTCCTGATATTCGGTATCACTCTTCTTGCGTTCGGCCGCCTGAATTTCGGCTTCGCTTACATTGTCACAGAACGCTTCTGCGATAGCGCATGGAAGCCCTTTCGCCTCGCATGCCGAGAGCGCGGCACGGCGCGCGGCGCTGAGATCGCGGTTGAAGCTAACTGCGTAGTCGTTGTCGCCGTCTTGGGCGGCCACGGCCACGCAGCTGTTGCTAAACGTCCTAAGAATTGAGCAGTTTTCGCCACGCGCGCTGCAATTCTTCATTGCTGCGTTTCGCGCTTCGGCGCTGGTTCGATGATTGTTCGCCGAGCCGGAAGTCCATTCTCCCAAGCCATATTGCCCGAAAGCCACAGCGGCTTCTGCAAAGCCTCTCGTCGGCTGCATGGCGATGACACAGACCAGAATTGCAATCGCCCACCAGCGAGTGAGCCTCTGCGAACGATTTGACATGCGATTGCTGCCGAAGAGATGAAAGTCAGTGGCGGCAACTCAGGAAAGAGAAAACAAAACAAAATCTGGGCGCTTCCCCCACCCCAGTCGCCAACGCTCTGGAACCGTATGCCGTCGGACGCCGGCGAGCAAGCGCCCGCGATATGGCACGACTTGCCGAAGAAAAGCGCGGCGTCCTAGAATGAATTACGAGGCCCATTGGAGCGAAACGTGAGTTCCGGTGTTCGCTTCGCGTCTGATCGGTCGATGCTGAGACTTCTCGAATGCAATTTGCCTGAAGGATTCCCATGCGCATTATCGGCTTCGTCCTCGCCCTTCTGCCCTCAGTCGTTTTTGCCGACGACATCACGCCCGACAGTTTTATCAACCGATTCAAGGCCGAGGCATTGAAGCTCACCGTCAACAGCGTAGTCGTGCAGAGTCAGACGCTGTACGTGCAGGGCACGCCGATGGGCGACCCGGAGCCACTCCCCGCTCGCATCGCCTATACGATCGAAAACAATTCAGGGATGCCGCTTAGCATCGCGGTCAAGCGTACCGGCGTTTCGATCGGCCCGTGTTCGGGAGTCGAGAGCGGCACGGGCATCGAGCTGTTCGACGATGCACTTGCGATCCAACTGCAACGCAACAAATCATATCGAGATCGAGTGATGCGCTTCGTGCCGGACAAGGGCCGCGTCTCCGGCGCCATCATCATGGAGAAGTGGGCATGCAAGCCGGGCGACGTGGCCGGCATGACGACCGTGCCCGTGACGATTACCGTGATGGTCGCAAGCGAAAATAGTTTTCTCGCGGTGCCGCTCCAGACCGACGCGCGCCTCACCGTGCACGGCAATTAGTCGCGCCCGCTGTCGGCATGGCGAGCACCGACCCCTACGCAGTCCTTGGCGTCGCGCGATCCGCGACCGCGGCCGAAATCAAGTCTGCTTACAAGCGTCTCGCGCAGGAGCGTCATCCCGATAAGTCGGGCGGGTCGCATGCGGCGTTCGTCGAACTGTCAGCCGCATATGAATACGTGCTCGCCCGCTGCGGACAGCAGGAGCCTCCGCGCGCGCGGGCAGCCGGCGGCGAGCGTCGTTCGGCCGGCCCGTCCGGTGCTCCACCGCCGCCGCGTGAGGAGACCTTCGACGAGTTCATGGCGCGCACCCGCGGGCGTAGAGAACGCTTCGCCAAGGAGCTGGAAGAGTACTTCCGCCGCATGCATGGGCAGGCGCCGTTTCGTCTCTTGTGGTGGCGGCTGCGCGACGCCTTCCGAACCGCGGCGCGGGACCTGGCAGAACGGATTCGGACGAACCGTTGATCATGTGCAGCGTGCCAGCCTCGACGAGACGCGTCCTCACGCGACGAGCCCCGACATGCCGCGACAGGCCACGACGTTGCACGATATTTCGCGCCCCTAGGAATGATCGCCACGCACTCGGTGTTGGCACCAGATCATCGAAGCCGAGATCGTCGGTCAGGCTCGACTCCTTGCCGAGCTCGGCGTCTTTCCCGTCGACCCCTACGCGTTTGTCATAGGTTGTCTCTGCGGTACAACGCACCGCGTGCCCAAACTATGAAGCGGGGATGTCGTAAAAATTTAGGCCTCTGGCAAAGCAATTGAGTGATGTCGCAAACGATCTCTTGCCATTGCGACAATGTTGGTGGGGAACCTGTCAGCGTATTGGACGACCAGATACTCCGCCGTGAACTCGGGTAAGCCAGCGTCAACGAGCAATTTGAATCCGTTGGTTTCGACTTTGCCGCGAGTCCATTCGATGAGCGATTGGTGGACTCCCTTATTGGCAATTTTCTGCCGGGTCCGCGAAGCCAATGTTTTTCTATCGTTCTTGTCGGTGAGAAGTTGCTCATAAGCAGCAAGAGTCTCATAAAAGCTGCGGGTCAGAGGGTCGTTTGGATCGTCGTTCTGCTGTCCGACCAGCTGGCACTGACGCCGAAAGACTGCCGAATAGACATCGTCGCGCCCTTGCTCTTTTGCCCGCTTCATGACCCTTCGGCACTCCTCGACAGTTTTGAGCTTCGCCAAGTCGTACATTGAACCGCACCCCGTTGTGCCAACCACCGTCCCCCGAAAATATGTTTAGCTTTAACCATGATGGTTCGGAATGGTAGTCTGGGGTCGAGGTGCTTGCCGTATCGTCGGGCAAATTCCTCTCCAGCGACCGTGCCCTCACATGAAAACGTACGTCGATCCGTGCAAAATCCCCGCAGTTTGTTGCCTATACGTTCGACTGGGAAATGGATTGAGCCCTCGAATGGCAAGTTACTGACATCTCAAAGCGGGAGCGGGCCTCCAGGATTGAATTGCGAGCGATCCGTCGGAAACGTTCCGCTCGGCAAAGGTTCAAGAAGCCGGCAGAGTGTCGGCGTGTCAACGGCACCTATTCCGCGGCGAGGGCAGGAGCGACCGCCTCGCGGAGACTGTCCTTGATGCCGCGGGCGATCTCGCGCGCGAGCACCGGCGGGACGGCGTTACCAATCTGGCGGAAGGCCGGATTCATTGTACCCGCAAAGACGAAACCGTCGGGAAACGATTGAAGCCGCGCCGCCTCGCGCACGGTGATGACACGCGCTTGTGAGCTGTCATAGTGGATGTGGGAGTAAGTGTCCTTGCCTATATGGGCAGTAAGAGTTCGCACCGGCCGGTCCGCGTGGAGCTTCCACCATCGATTTGGAAACTTCGTCGGGTCGTATGGTGGCACCACGCTCTTGCGTACAGCTTTCCACTCCGAGCTACCAGTCTTCAATCCACGGCGCTTTGCCATCACTTGAAAGAGGCGCTCCGCAATGCCACGGGCGGCCGGATATTCATTCCCCGCCTGCATTGCCTCGAAGATGCGCGTATCGCGCGGCAGATACCGCAGGACGTGATCGTAGACGCCTTTCCCCGCCTCAAAGCCCGGCCATGATCGCATGTCTTGCGCGTAGTTGGAGAGGCGTTCAGTGGAAACTCTCCGGTATCTCGCCAGTTCGGTAAAGTGCCTCGCGCCACGTCGAAGTCTGCCTTCGCGATGCAGGGTGATCGGGGGCAGGTCACTGATGGCTTGTTCAGCACTCACGGCGTCGGGCAGACCTTCGTGGCCCGTGTCTGCTTCGACGTACTCTCGAGTGCCAAACTGGTCGATCAGTTTGAGGGCGACGGCGCGCGTACCTCTATACCCGGGTGGCAGCTCGCATTTATGAGTGGCTGCCGGGAACCGGATTGCCGCGCCAAGCTCCCGACGAAAGGCGACTAGGTAAACGCGATCACGCATCTGCGGGACCCCATGATGCGCGGCATTTATGAGAGAATACCCAGAATTGTAACCCATCTCGTCGAGCGCCTCCACAATCTCCTGGACGACATTATGGCCGCCAAAATTCAGGATGTCCGGCACGTTCTCCAGCAGCAGCGCCAAAGGCTTCAGTCGCTCCACGTAGTGCAAATAGCGAAGATAGAGATTCGCTCGTGGATCGACTTTGAAGGCCCGCGGATGCTCGGCGATTTCCCGAAGCTTCGCGCGCCCGACGCGCGCGTATGCTTGACAGGGCGGCCCGCCGATAATGATGTCGAATGCATCCGCGACATTGCCGAGCTTGAACTCGCTAACGAGTTCCTCCGGATCGATACAGGTAATGTCGCGTGGCGTTGCGTGATGGTCAATTACTTCCGCTGGACGACCTTTGAAGAAATTGATCGCGTGGGATCGCGCAGCTAATTCGTCGCTTTCCAAGGCAGAAACAATTTCAAAACCCGCCGCCTGGAAGCCAAGGCTCAGACCCCCGCAGCCGGCAAATAGGTCAAGAACTCGCGGGCGGCATTCGGCTGCTGTGGCCAATCGGGCGATCTTGGCAGCAATAGCAGCCGATTTCCTCACGTTCGGGGCCCCCACACCATTCGATTCAACGGACGATGCGGTAAGTTTACCAGGTTCAACAATCATTGCCAGGCCGATCTTGCGAAGCCCAATATGGGCCTGGACTGGAGAGGGGTTTGATGGGAGAGAAAAGGACCATTTTGTTCTCTGAGCTTGCGACAGCCGATCTCTATGTCGACGCCGTGTATCAGAGTGGCCGGAGAGGGAACGCCGGGGACGATCCCTTCCCCCGTTTGCTGAATGTTTCGAACATGGGCGGCTTCCGATATCGCGGGAATCTCGCCGCACTTGAGTTGGTCGTCCTGACGTCGACTCTTTCGGACCCCGACTGGCCCGATGGACTAGACCGCGAAGCCGGCGTCTTCACCTACTACGGAGACAATAAGAGGCCAGGTCGAGACCTCCACAGCACACCGAGAAATGGAAACGACTTGCTTCGGCGCGTCTTCGACGCGGCTCATTCGGGCGATGAGCGACGCCGTGCGACACCGCCCATTTTGGTCTTCTCTAATACCGGGGAATGGCGTGATGTGATGTTTCTTGGACTCGCGGTGCCTGGAACATTCGAGCAGCAAGCCTCAGAGGATCTGGTTGCGATTTGGCGGACTGCGAATGGTGTGCGGTTTCAGAACTATCGCGCGCACTTCACCATCCTGGACACACCAGTGGTCACGAGGGCCTGGATAGCAGACATCATCGCTGGTCAGCCCCGATCATCTAATGCACCCGCACCATGGCGAGACTGGATCGAAACGGGGCGATATCGACCACTGAAGGCAACCCGCTCAATCGAACACCGGTCCAAGGCCGAGCAATTGCCTCGGAACCCAGACGATGTCGCCGTTATCCGAGCCGTGCATCGATTCTTCGCCGATCGACCCCACGATTTTGAAAAGTGCGCAGCGGTGCTCGCGCGATTGATGCTGCCCGACATTGCTGAACTCGACCTGACCCGTCCATCACGCGATGGGGGCCGGGATGCAATTGGGCAACTAAGGCTGGGTCGTGGTGCAGGATCAATTCTCGTTGACTTCGCTTTGGAAGCTAAGTGCTACGGGCTCGAAAATCCTGTCGGCGTCCGGGAGATGTCCCGTCTCATATCGAGGTTACGCCACCGACAGTTTGGAATGCTGGTCACAACGAGCTATGTCGACTTGCAGACCTATCGCGAAATCAAGGAGGATCAGCATCCGATCATCGTGATCGCTGCCGCCGACATCATTGAGCTTCTCAGGACTAACGGGCACGTGAATGTTCACGCCGTGACGACGTGGCTCGAGTGCGAATTCCCCGTCTCGCCGTCAGATCCGTGATGGTTTGGCATGCGAATCCAGTTGGCCCGCGCGACGCGGCGGTCCAAGAGCCTTGGCAAGTCGAGCCGCAAGTGCAGACTGCTTACTAAGTTGACATTCCCAAACAATAATTACTCGCCAACCTGCATCCTCGAGCTCGTTCCTGGCCCTTCGATCCCGCGAAACATTGGAATCGAATTTGTCCTGCCAAAACTGCCGGCGTGTCTTCGGCATGTAACCCAGCCCACAGTCGTGATGATGCCAGAAGCAGCCGTGGACGAAGATCACAACCCGTCTCGAACGGAAGACGATGTCGGGACGCCCAGGAAGATCGCGACTGTGAAGCCGAAAGCGATAGCCCATGCCATGGAGGAGGCGCCGCACATTGATCTCGGGGCCGGTATCCTTTCCGCGGATTCGAGACATCAGGAGACTGCGTTGTTCCGGGCTCAATACGTCCCCGCGATGAGTCCGCCTGTCCTCCATAGAAGAGGATGCAACCCGTGGAGAGTTCCTTGCCCCCTCTGACCTTCGGGTCTTGCTTGCGTGTCTCATTTCTCGCGCCCTTTCGTCGTCCTTGTTCCAAGTCAATACTCGCCAAGCCCACTTCCAAGCGGATTGGACTTCTTGGGACCGCGCGCCGCTGACGATTCCCAATCATGCAGTTCTCTGAAAGCGATTGCATCTCTTTGCCAATGAGTAATTGGGACGATAACATTCACAAATGGACATAGGCGGGCGGGAATGACGATCGATCCCCTGATGGCTGCTGGATCAGAATCGGGCGAGCATGGTGGTATGGAATTGCCGCCTGTAGCCCCGATACTCATGCAATCTCTGCGATCGGTGGGATACTTGGCACCGGCAGCGGTGGCCGATCTCATTGACAACAGCATAGCTGCCGAAGCTCGGACAGTTTCTGTGAGATTTGCCGCGAGGCCCGATCCATTCGTGGCGGTCATGGACGATGGTGCGGGCATGGACGAACTCGGCCTAGTCAATGCCATGCGCTTCGGCAGCCGCGATCCACGGGAGGGCAGGTCCGGAGCAGACCTCGGCCGATTTGGGCTGGGTCTCAAGACCGCCTCCCTTTCACAGTGTCGCCGCTTGACTGTCGCCACCATGCAGAAGGGCGTACTCTCGGTCGCCGTATGGGACCTGGACGAGTGTGATCGGCGTGGAGTGTGGTGGCTCGATCGACCTAGTGGGGCGGCGGTGCACCCCGAGGCGATGAGGATTTTGGCCTCGCAAGGCCGCGGTACCGCCGTAATCTGGCAAAATCTCGACCGCCTGCTGCCAGCTAGTTCAAATCGTCTGCAAGAGGACCTCGATAAGGCAATGGAAGGGGTCGCCGACCATTTGGCGCTCTCCTTTCACAGGTTTCTTGGGGGCGAGTTTGTTGAGAACTTCGATATCACGATCAACGGTCGCCCGCTCCCAAGACTTGATCCATTTCTTGAGGGGCACCCCCGAGGCCAGGGCCTGCACGAAGAGTCCTTTGCAGTGGATGGACACTTGGTGAAGGTTTCGCCCTTCGTCCTCCCGTTTCCGTCTCGATTAAAACCCTCGGACCTCGACCGAGTCGGCGGACGCGAAAGTCTGAAGGCGGCCCATGGTTTCTACATATATCGCGGCGGCCGGCTAGTGGTTCCTGGTGGATGGTTTCGAATCGTCCCTGCGGACGAACTCGTACGACTGGCGCGGATCCGGGTCGATGTTCCTGTGGAGCTCGATCACATCTGGAAAGTGGACGTGCGAAAAACAATGGCAGAGCCGCCCGCCGCTATTCGCCCTGGACTCAAGCGGATCGTTGGTGCTGTTACGAGCCGCAGCCGAAAGGTTTACACCCACCGGGGAACTCCCGTGGAAGTGGACCGAGTACTCATCTGGACCCGTCATGAAATGCGAGACGGTGCCGCGGCTTGGCGCGTCAATCGGGAGCACCCTGTGATCGCCGCGCTATCCTCCGGTAATGTCTCGCCAACAGAGCTTGAGCGCCTTCTGAAGCTGATTGAGCAGTCCCTCCCAATTCACGATATCCACATCCATATCAGCAATGACCTGCCCGTTGCCGATGCGGACGTGCCATCGGAAGAAGAGCTGGAAAATCTGGCTCGACGATTGGTGGGTTCATTCCACGACATGCCCGAGGTGAGGGCGAGCTTCCTCGCCCGCTTGGCTGTGACCGAGCCGTTTAGTCGGAACCAGGATGCGACGGTTCGAATTCTGGGGAGACTTGGCTCTTGATGACACCCGACCAGCTTGCGGCAATGGCGGCGAATGGATTGACACTTGATCCGCCTCCCTTGGAAGCCGATATCGACACCCTTCTGGCACGGCTTGTTAGCGCACTCGTGGTTGACGCCTCCGTGGCCGAAGACGCGCGCCGACTACTGCACGCCAGATTCGCCATTCGGATGGACATGGGCCAGACGCTCAAGTCTGGCGATCACCTGCCTTGGCTTGGCGCAAGACGCAGCGCAATTGATCCATTCTATTGGGAACGATACCGCCAGATGCTTCTGCGCAATGGCTGGTCACCACTCGTTGCGGCAACATTGGACAGGTCCACCGATGAGCTGTTGGACCTCATAGGTGATCCCAACCGGGTGGGACCGTGGAAGCGGCGTGGTCTGGTCGTGGGCGACGTGCAGTCGGGGAAGACGGCTTCCTACGCGGCCCTGATCTGCAAGGCAGCTGACGCCGGATACCGGATGGTGATCCTACTGACTGGGACACTGGAAAATGTCCGGCGGCAGACGCAGGAGCGGCTCGATGCCGCCTTTGTCGGGCTGGACAGTCGTGACTTTCTCACGACAAGCAGTATCGGTCGGAAGTCGCAGGTTGGAGTCGGCCTGATAGATGGGCGCCGAGATGGCATCGTTTTCACATCACGTGATCACGATTTTCGGAAGAATACTGCCTCGGCACTGAACATCTCCCTCGAAGCGGTTCGGGAGCCGGTTCTTGTCGTTTCCAAGAAAAACAAATCCGTTTTACACAGACTGGCTGGCTGGTTGCGGGCCCGGAATGCCGACCGCGAGGGTCGAATAGACCTCCCCCTGCTTCTGATCGATGATGAAGCGGACAATGCCTCGATCAATACGCGCCAGGAGCCGGGTGAGGCGACAGCAATCAACAAAGCGATTCGAGATTTGCTGGGGGTGTTCACGCGGTCAAGCTACGTCGGGTTCACAGCAACGCCATTCGCAAACATCTTCATCGATCCAGCTTCGACGCATGAGATGCTCGGAGACGACCTGTTCCCGCGCGATTTTATCCACGTACTCGAAGCACCGACGAACTACGTCGGGATGAACGCCATGTTTGGCGGTACTGATCCTGATCTCGCCAACATCGGCCAGAGTGATTTCGCCACTTCAGTCCTCAGAACGATAGAGGACGAGAATGATTGGCTCCCACCATCCCACAAGAACGGGGTCGAAGTTGAGGGTCTCTCGGACTCTCTACGCACAGCTCTGCGCTGTTTTCTTCTCACTACAGCGATCCGCGACATTCGTTTGAACGATGGAGTGGACGGACGCGGAGGCAACGGGCACAGATCAATGCTCGTCAATGTGTCCCGATTCACAGCGGTGCAAAACCGCGTCGCTGACATATTGCATGTAGAACTAGAGGATATCAGGCGCGCCGTCCGCCTCCACGGGGCGCTTCCGCCGGCCGAGGCAGCCGAAGACAGTACCGAAATCGCTGCTCTCGCCAGCATCTTTGAGCGAGAGTTTTCGGCATCCAGTGTCCCTTGGCCTCAGGTGCTTGCGACGCTACATGAATCTATCGCTCCCATCGTAGTGCGACCGGTAAACCAAAGCACGGGTGCTGCCAGCCTTGACTATACACATCCTAACTCGGCTTCCGGGCTTCGAGTTATCGCGGTCGGCGGTAACAGCCTCTCTCGCGGGCTTACGCTCGAAGGACTCTCGACGAGTTATTTTCTTCGCAATGCGAAGACCTATGACACACTCCTACAGATGGGCCGTTGGTTTGGTTATCGAGACGGCTATGCCGACCTATGCCGGCTCTGGTTAACTGCGGAGGCGGAGGGCTGGTACCGGCACGTCACAGATGCGACAGCGGAATTGAAACGTGATTTTGCTCGGATGCGTCGGCGCCAAGCCACTCCTATAGAGTTCGGCTTGCGGGTTCGGACTCATCCCGACACGCTGCTCATCACCGCCCGCAACAAAATGACGAGTGGGGTAGATGTCGTTGGCGAAACGCACGAAGTCTCCCTGTTCGGCCGTGGCATAGAGTCGACGCGCTTGTATGCTGACGAACGGCGCAATCGAGAGAACCTCAACCGGATCGACAGGTTCATCGAAGAAATCATTACCGCTGTCGACCAACCGGAACCGTCACCCTTTAGTGGTGCTCTCCTATGGCAAAGGGTGCCGTGGAGCCCGATAGCCTCGCTCGTGCAGGATTTTCTATTGCACCCCCTAAACCATGATTTTCAGGGCGACAGCATTTCGGAATTTCTCGGTGAACTGTCCGCGAAAGGCGATCTAAGCCTCGCCTCGTGGACCGTGGCGCTCTTGACCGAAGGGAAGGCCGGACCGGTACCTTTAACATCGTTGCCAGGAATCCACCTGAAGGCAAAGATGCGCGGGATCACCGTGAACAAGGTAAACAACTCGCTCCTGGTATCTGGCCGAGGGGCAAGGGTTGGGAGCCGGAGAGACGTCCGCCATGGATTGACCCCAGAACAGGTCAAGGAGGTCACACAAATATTCAAGCAAGAACACCCGGACGGCGGTGACGTTTCTGAAGATGCGTATCGAGAGGTTATGCCCGCGCCCCTCTTGCTGGTCTATCTGCTCCGCGGACAGGAGTCGGGTTCCGACGCTTCCATATCTGGTTACTATCGCAATAGCCTCGTACTGCCGGCCCTCGCTCTGCATTTTCCCGGTGTACCTGATCCCGACGCGCCTGCTCGCCTTATCCACTATCGGCTGAACCGAGTAGCGCAAGACGAGCTCTATGCTACCGAAGTAGACGATGAGGCAGTTTCCGATGACCCGGACGCGGACGATTGAGGAAATTTGGCAAGGGCTCAAGGGGGCGGGCAAATCGGTCCTGCACACCCGTGTGGACGAAGATCATCCGCTCGAGCTCTACGCGGAATTTGAACAGCCTGATCGTCCGGGTCTCGTCCTCTTCTGCCCCGAGAAACCGCCAGAGGCGCGGAGCCTCAGGACGCTAAGCATCGAAGAGGGATATCGGCCGGATTGCAAGTGGTGGCTTCGACTTTCGCTGACTGAACCCGCCCTGCAGCCGGTCTTTGCTGGTCTTTGCCGCGATATTGTCGCATTCACTCGATCAGGCATCAGCGAGACCGCAGCACCTGCAGCCATACTGGCTCGGCTGAACCGTTGGCGAGCGCTGATGGAGGGCGAACAGAATGGAATGGGGACTTCAGCCCTTCGTGGACTGATTGGTGAGCTGCTGGTCCTGGAGGCTGACGTTCTGCCAATCATGTCCGAGATCGAGGCAGTCAAGTCCTGGTCGGGACCTATAGGATCAGCGCAGGATTTCCTGCTACCAGGTGGTCGGCGCCTCGAAGTGAAGTCCGTTCATCCCGATGCATTGACCGTTCAGGTCAACGGACTCGACCAGCTGGACGGCTCGGGCGATCCGTTGACACTTATTGTCGTACGGCTTCTGCAGGCCGCAAAGAACGCACCGGGCGCGGAGACCGCCTCGGATGTGATCGCACGGCTGAACGAGCAGCTTTCAGCGGACCCTGCTGCTCTTAGCGAATTCGCAGGTCGCTTGGCGATGGCGGGATGGCACGAGAGTCCATCCCATGAAGAAGTCATAGTGCGACAGGTCGGTATAGATCGTTACCTCGTCGACGATCGTTTCCCACGTCTGACACGAAACATCGTGCCGGCCGGGGTGGAGGATGCGAATTATTCTGTCATCTTGCCAAGAACCGTGATTGACTCCCGTAGTGGACAAGGTGTTCGTCCATGAACGACGATGAGTTTCGGCACGACCTGCTTGCGGCAGCTGCCGCCCGCGCCGAAACGGCCTCTTGCGGAACGCGCGAGGCCTTTGTGTTGGAGATGCTTGATCGGTTAAGGGAAGCGGGCGAGTTGCCAGATGGAGAGCTCTGTTCGGAAGCTCTTCTAGGGCAACGTGGACGTAAGCTCGAAGTTGACGCGTACGCATTTGACGAGGCGGATGACTCGTTGAATCTATTTGTGGCTTTGCGCGATGGCGGTCCTTCGATGCCCCAAGCGCTCACGCTTAGTGAGGCGCGTGATCAAGGGTTCGGTCGCCTTCTCGGGATTTATGAGCAGGCACGGAGCGGCTGGCTAGCAACGAACATCGAGGAGAGCCGGCCGCTCTGGGGACTAGCGCGACACATTCAACAGCGTCCGACGCCAGCCGCCTTACGCCTGCACATCCTAAGTGATCGATGTCTCAGCGAGCGTGTGCGAGAAATTCCAGGCGACGCAACTGCGGAAGGCACACCGATCACTTTTCAGATTTGGGACATCACGCGTCTCAAGCGCATCCATGAAGCGCACAATGCTCGCGACGATTTGGTGGTGGACCTCAGCGGACTGCCGCAAGGTGGACTGCCAGTGCTTCGGGCAGCCCTAGGCGACGCCGGCTACGAAGCATACTTGGCGGTCATGCCCGCCGATGGCCTCGCCGATATTTATATCCGATATGGCAGTCGTATCCTCGAAGGAAACGTGCGAACGTTCCTGGGTCGACGCGGAAATGTGAACAAGGGAATAGCAAATACGCTCGCCAAGGCGCCAGAGCGGTTCTTTGCTTACAACAATGGGATTGCCGCCACTGCTGCCGCAGTGGTCGCGGCAGAGGGCCGCGATGGGTCACTCCTAATCACGAGCGCATCTGATCTTCAGATCGTAAATGGCGCGCAGACCACAGCATCCCTGGCCGCAGCACGTCGCGAGAAGAAGACATCGCTTGTTGGGGTATTCATACCCATGAAGCTGTCTGTGGTTGCCCTTGAAGTTGCAGGGCAGATGATTCCGCTTATCTCGCGATACTCGAATAGCCAGAATGCAGTTCGGGCGAGTGATTTTTTTGCCAATCACGAATTTCATCGGCGCATGGAAGAGATATCAAGGCGCGTCTTGGCGCCGGCGGTGGGGAGTTCTCAGGTTCCAACACACTGGTACTACGAGAGGGCGCGCGGCCAGCATCTCAATGACCAGGCAGGTCTCTCCAGTGCCAAGAAAGAGAGTTTTCTGAGGATCAACCCAAGGCAACAGGTGATAACCAAGACCGACTTGGCCAAGATCGAAAGCTGTTTCGAGCGCCTTCCGGACATCGCCTGCAAGGGTGCGGAAAAGAGCTTTATTGATTTTGCAGAGCGCATGACAAAGCAGTGGGGGGACGAGGCCAAACGCCCGATTTTCGGTGATGACTGGTTCCGTTCTGCAGTTGCCAGGGTGATCCTATTTCGAGCCTGTGAGCGGCTTGTTTCAAATGCAGTGTGGTACGAGGGCGGATATCGAGCGCAGATTGTCGCATATACGATTGCCCGCCTAGCGGCGCTCGCCTCAGAGGAGTCCGAGGGCGGTCACCTCGATTATTTGCGAATCTGGTCGACCCAATCAGCGGGCGATATTCTTGAGCGGCAGATGCTGGCCATCGGCGAACTCATGGCACACGTGCTCCGTACGCCACCTCAGTCGGGGCAGAACATTTCCGAATGGGCCAAGCAGCAAGCATGCCGCAAGCGTGCCCTGGAGACAGAAGTTCCTGTCGAAAAGGGTTTCGCTCCGTTATTGCTGGACGCCGGTGATGCGAGAATCGAAAAGAAAGACGCTCGGAGGATCGGGCGCATTGACCAGGGTATCGATGCTGTGATGCGGGTAGTCAACAAGGGGCCAAAATTCTGGTCCGAGGTCAAAGATTGCGCCCGCAAGATGAGCATTCTTTCACCCGAAGACGAAAAGGCATTCTTCCCCATTTTGAATGGGAAGATTCCGACGGATGCGCAAGCAGGACGCTTGATAAGCATCTTGAGCAAATGCGAGGAATCCGACTGGGATAGTCCCGGCTAATGGGTCTAGCGTGTGTAATCATTTCCTGACGAACGGCAAGTCCCCAGGTCACTCCCCTCTTCCCTGACCCTTCAGCTTCATGGGGATAACCCGGCGAGATGCGGAACGCGCCGGGGTATGATTCAGCGATGGACGACCAGCCGCGACAGGTCGCGACAAGCCTCGACACCGACTTTACGCTCACCATCGACGAGGCGCTGGAGCGGTATGCTCGTGCCGGGCTCCCCCGGACGCCCCGGAGCCTACAGCGCTATTGCGCCAAGGGCCACCTTGAGGCCCGTCTGATCGAAACCCCTTTCGGCGAGAAGTATCTCATCTCACCGGCGTCGCTCGACAAGCACATCGCCTATGTTCAGGAAATCAATGACGCGACAAGTCGCGACATGTCGCGACCTTTCGCGGTCGATAATTCAAGCCATCCGAGCCACGACAACCAGCGACAAGGGGCAGCGACAACCACCGACGAGCCGCGACCTGTCGCGACAGGCGGCGACATATTCTATGAAAGTCCAACAGTAACGCCGCGACAGGCGGCGACAGCAGGTGCGACAGGCGGCGACGAGCCGCGACCTGTCGCGACAAGCGACGCCGCGTCACGCTATGTCGCCCGTCTCGAAAGCGAGGTGGACTTCTTGCGCGGGCAGGTCGCGACCAAGGATGAGCAGATCAAGGAGCTGACCGAGCGCAGCCGCGAGAC